>NZ_JAQFCE010000014.1:0-28970 GCF_027690675.1 Bariatricus sp. TF06-38A | reverse complement strand
GCAGATTATGTTAGGAAAGAAAACTTATTCACAGGTACCGAGACTTTTAAAGGACAAGGTAAAAGAGGTCCTGATTGATTCCGGAGCAGAAGATCTGGTAACAGAAGACAAGCAGTAGAGGTGAAGCGTAGATGGCAGTAAAAACAGCTCAATATATATTTAATGGTCAGGCATACAATCTGACCTATAATTCGACATCCGGGAAATGGGAA
Organism: Bariatricus sp. TF06-38A; assembly: GCF_027690675.1. Lineage (NCBI taxonomy): Bacteria > Bacillati > Bacillota > Clostridia > Lachnospirales > Lachnospiraceae > Bariatricus > Bariatricus sp. TF06-38A. The sequence goes on along the minus strand of NZ_JAQFCE010000014.1, from coordinate 28,758 downwards.
GCTACGGTTACAGCTCCAAGTAAGTCGAGCTATAATCAGCCGGATCATGTTCTCGGCGGAACAGTAAAGGCTACAGATGCGGCCGGCAATACTACCACGGTAGATCAGAGTCATGCTACTCTCGGCGCATCACTTAAACTCCGTGTAAAAGAAAAGACAGCACCGACTATCACGATCACGTCTCCGTCTGCAGGATCTTATATCACAAATACAACTCCGACTATCGAATTCCAGGTAAAAGATACAGACTCCGGAGTAAATGCAGGAACAATCGCAGTCACAGTTGATGGTACAGCCGTATCGACGGTAACAAAGACTGCTATTGACGGTGGATATAAGTGCACATGCACATCACCGACGTTAAAAGATGGATCACATACGATTTCGGTCAAAGCATCCGACAACGATGGTAATGCAGCTGCAGCTAAGACAGCAACATTTACAGTTGATACAGTGCCTCCGACACTGCAGATCACGGCTCCATCAAATGACCTTATAACCAACAAGAAGACGGTAACGGTAAGTGGTAAAACAGATGACGTATCATCTAAGCCAGTTACAGTAACGGTAAATGGAGCAACTGTAACGGTCGGAACAGACGGAGCATTTACTAAGGACGTGACTCTTGCTGAGGGTGCAAACACCATCACAATCGTAGCTAAAGACAAAGCCGGAAAGACTACTACAGTCACACGCAAGGTTACTGTCGATACGTCAGCTCCGGTGATTAAGTCAGTGACTCTTACTCCGAATCCAGTAGACTGCGGAAAGACATTCATTATTGCAGTCGAGATTACCGACTAGGCGGTGCGCCTATGGTAGTAAAGGTAAGCGGTAAGATAGATGGAAAAGAAGTAATATTCGAAAGAGCTGAAGGGGACCGGTGGAATGCCACGGTCCCTTATGATTTAGATGGAATGTATGTGGTGGAGCTGACGGCAGAAAATGATGCAGGCAATATCGCATACTGCACGAAGATGCTGTTGATTGTTGATCCGGCTACTCTATGCGTAAGACTTGTTCCACTTGATTATATGGTGGAAATTGTTCCGGAAGACTGTAAGGTTACAGTTATTCCGAAAGACTATGCTGTAGAGGCAGTTCCGGAGCAGTATCAAGTTATCGCAGAGCCAGATCCGCTCTTTGTGGAGGTAATTTATCCGATACATGGAAGGGGGTGTTGTTGTGAACAAAATTAGATTTATCCTGGGCGAAGACAAGCACGTTAAGCTATTGGTGCGAAGTCCTAACGATGAGCCATTTACGATTCTGACAGCATCTTATGAGCTGGCACGTTACACAGACATTGTGGTGCAAGGAGAGTGTGATATCAATGAGCATTATCTTGACTGCAAGATTGCTCCGAAAGAAAAAGGAACACATATATTGGAAGTGACTTATACGGTTGCGGATTCGATCAGGAAAGCAAGGATAGAAGTTGAGGTGGTTTAATGCTTAAAATTACAGATGTGAAATTAAGCAAAAATACGGTTGCGACCGGGGAAAAATTTACGATTTCTGTACAGATCCAGGAAACGGTTGATTATCCGTATGACTATCCATACGATTATCCGATATCTTATACCGGAGCAGCAAAGCCGGTAAATTCATAAAGAAAGAATGAGGAATATGAAAGTGGAACAGGCAAACTATATCAAAGCAATTTTTACAGCAGTATTTGCTTTCCTGTCAGCGCTTCTTGGAGTGCTTGCAGTGCCGGTGATCCTGCTGGTGGCATGCAATCTGATTGATTATGCTACCGGACTTATGGCAAGCAAATACAGAGCACAGGATATCAATTCCTATAAAAGTATCAGAGGAATTTTCAAAAAGGTATCTATGTGGCTGCTGGTTGTTGTAGGAGCAATAATAGATGAAATGCTTCTATATGCATCAACTTCAATTGGTTGGAAGTCACCAGTCACATTTCTGGTGGCATGTGTCGTGGCAATGTGGCTGATCTGCAATGAGATTATTTCGATTTTAGAAAATATTCAGGACATGGGAGTGAATATCCCGGCATTTATGCAGCCGCTTGTGAAGCACATCCGATCGCAGGTGGAAGATCAGGTGAAAGTAGATAATGATTCAGAAGGCGAATAGCGCCCTCTTTTTGAAAGGAGAAACATTATGGCAATGAATGGAATTGATATTGCAAGTTATCAGGCAGGAATTGACCTCAGTGTGGTCCCGTGCGATTTTGTGATCGTAAAGGCAACAGAGGGAACAGGCTACGTGAATCCAGATTTCACAAGAGCTTACGCACAGGCTAAGAACGCCGGAAAGTGTCTCGGTATCTACCATTATGCGAATGGTGGAGATTACCAGAAAGAAGCAGATTACTTCCTTGATAGAATCGGAAAACGTGTAGGCGAAGCAATTCTCTGTCTTGACTGGGAGGGGAAGAGCAACCCGGCATTCGGTAGCTCGGATTTTGCATGGTGCAAGAGCTGGCTTGACTATGTATACCAGAAAACAGGCGTAAGACCTCTTTTGTATTGTTCGCAGTCTGTAGCCTATAAATTCAACAATATCGGAAACTATGGACTCTGGATTGCACAGTACGCAGACATGAACGCCACAGGCTATCAGGATAAGCCGTGGAATGAGGGAGCTTATACTTGTGTTATCCGGCAGTATAGCTCTTGTGGTAGATTGAATGGATGGGGCGGTAATCTCGATCTGGATAAATTCTACGGCGACAAGGACGCATGGAACAAGTATGCCGGAAAAGGAAACACAACCAAACCGGCAGAAACACCGAAACCGACAGTGAATACTCCGGGCGGATCCACGCTCGATCTGGTTGTTGGAGTCATGCAGGGCAAGTACGGTGATGGTGACAACCGCAAGAACGCCCTTGGAACACGGTATAACGAAGTCCAGAGCTTCATCGACCATATCTATTCTGCATCCGTAGATACACTGGTGAACGAAGTGAAATCCGGTAAATATGGTAACGGTGACACAAGAAAGGTTGTTCTCGGTAGCCGGTATACGGAAGTACAGAATAAGATCAACGCTGCGTTTGCCAGAAAATCAAATGAGCAGATCGCACAGGAAGTTCTTGCCGGTAAATGGGGCAATGGAAACGACAGAAAGAATCGTCTATCAGCTGCCGGGTATGACTACAATACGATTCAGAATATCGTGAACGGTAAGTCAGGTGCTTCATCCGCACAGTATTACACCGTGCAGAGCGGAGATACGCTTTCCGGTATTGCAGCTAAATACGGCACGTCCTACCAGAAGGTTGCGCAGCTTAACGGAATAAGTAACCCTAATCTGATCTACGCCGGACAGAAGCTACGGGTAAAATAATAAATATTGTCTTGTACTAACTAATCTACTCCAAAACCAGTAACAAGAGTCAAATTAATTCCTTCATCCGCAAAATACCCATTTTCAATCGCAACGTATTGCGGGGCATAGAAGATAGAATGGGCGACTTCGTTCAGTGTCACAGAGACAGGAGAAGAATTGGTGTCATGATTGGCTTGGGAAGTGACGGTTTCAGCTTTAGGATTCGTGGCATTATCATCGGCAGGTGCAGAGCTGCAGGCTGATAAAAGGCCGACAGTTATAGCAGAAACAAAAAGTAAGGATATAAAATTTTTTTTCATAAGTCCTCCTGGGTGGTATAACATTCTCATTTAAGATATGCAAAAAATGTGAAATTGGTGTTTTTATCTGATAGCCAATCGTTCTCCGCTGAAGATTTTGAAACTCCAGAACAACCTGCAACTAAAAGTCCCTTATTTTATCATATAATTTATCCGAGTAATATGGCAGATAAATAATAGCAAAAGTATAAGCCATATGTTTCGCTTCGGTTAAGTCATTTGTCCTTTTTTCACCATAATATTTGCTCATAAGTGGCTGACTTCCATCACCTACGCCCTGCAATATCAGGTTGATGATCACCAGTGAAATATTAGGAGTCAGAGCAAGTCCGAAAGGAGTGAGTCCTGCCTTAAAAATTGATTTGCATAGAGAACCGAATTCACCAGTATTTGCACAAATTTCCAGTTTCTTTTTTACCACAAAATGCACAAGAACCGAAAACGGTTTGTTGATTAATTTGTCCCAAGAGAGTAAACTGAAACATAAGACATTTGGGGTGTGTGTATCTGAGAAAAACTGAAAAAAGATAAAATAATGGAGGTGCGGTTATGGGATTCTGGATTTTTATGCTTATAATGGATTTACTGATTCCGTTTACAATGATCGGCTTCGGAAAAATGTTTTTGAAAAAAGCACCGGATCAGATCAATTATGTGTTTGGTTACAGAACATCAATGTCAATGAAGAATCAGGACACCTGGGTATTTGCACATCATTATTGCGGAAAGATCTGGTATATCTGTGGACTTATTCTTTTGGTGGTATCTTTAATTGTGTTACTTCTGGTTATTGGAAAGTCTAATGATGCCATAGGAAATGTCGGGGGAATTCTGTGTGTATTTCAGATGATTCCACTGGTGGGTTCGATCATACCGACGGAGATTGCACTCAGGAAAAATTTTGATAAATATGGAAATAAAAGATAAATCAGGAGGATGCCATGAAAATAGCAGTATTTTTCCCAGGCATTGGTTATCATTGTGATAAGCCACTTTTGTACTATGCAAGAAAACTGGTTCAGGAATATGGATATGAAAAGATAGTCATGCAGGAGTATTCCTATAATGGCAAAAATATACGCGGCGATAAAAAGAAAATGCAAGAGGCATTTGAGTGCTTGTATGCGCAGGCAGAAAAGGAGCTTGAAGAAATCGCATTTGACGAGTACAGTGAAGTTTTATTTATTTCCAAAAGCGTAGGAACCATTATTGCATCCGCTTATGCTGAGAAATATAAGATAAAATGCTGCCAGATTTTGTATACCCCGCTTGAACAGACTTTTATGTTTGAACATGATGATGCAATTGCATTTATTGGAACTGCGGATCCGTGGAGCGATGTAAAAAAAGTAATTGCATGTTCAAAGAATCAGGCAGTTCCGATTTATGTGTATGAGGATGCCAATCATTCATTGGAAAAAGAAAATATTTTACAAAACATTGATATCCTGAAAAACGTAATGGAAAAGACACAGAAGTATTTGCGGTAGCTATTCCAGGAAAGCGGACCCATTTGCACTGGAGGTGTCGAATAAATCCCGTGCAATCCGGATAACGTCGTGTGCATAGGATGGAAGATATCCTCCATGGCGGTGTGCCGCTGGGAAGGGAAGTTGAATAGGAAAAGCCTATTTTTTACCAGGAAGATCAGAAAAAACTGATAGAGTAAAAAAATCAGGTTGTGGAGGAGAAGATGAGATTAAGGAATATCCTGATTGTCGTAAAAGACATTGAAAAATCAAAGAAATTCTATCATGATCTGTTTGGTCTGGATATCATTCTGGACAATGATGGAAACGTTATTCTGACAGAAGGACTTGTTTTACAGGACGAAAAAGTCTGGAAGGATGTTACAGGAAAAGAAGTTGTCCCGGAGAATAATTCCTGTGAACTTTATTTTGAAGAGCGGAATATTGAAGCGTTTACTGAAAAATTAGAAAAACTGTATCCGGAAAGCAAATATGTCACCAGGCTGATGACGTACAGCTGGGGACAGAAAGTGATCCGTTTTTATGATCTGGACGGCAATCTGATTGAAGTCAGGACACCGATGCGGGGATAAAGAGAAAATAACATACATCAGGAGGACAACAAAATGGCAGCGGTACTTTTACGTGCAGCATCTCTGGCGTTTGTCATGGTTCTTGGAATTTTATTGAAAAAGACGGGAATCGTCGGCAATCCGGCAAGGGTACTCCGAAAGGTTGAAAAATAGAAAATTTACGAGGTGAGAGAAGATGAAGATAAAATCAGTTGCAGTTTTAGGTGCGGGAGCAGTAGGCTCTTATGTGATCTGGGGTCTTTCTGAAAAATCAGATATCCGGCTTGGAGTAATCGCTGAAGGAGAAAGAGCAGAACGTCTGAAAAAGAACGGATGTGCGATCAATGGCAAGACTTACCATCCGGAGGTGTGGACTCCGGATGAGGCACATGATGTGGATCTGATGGTGGTTGCTTTGAAATACGGTTCACTGGAAGGTGCTTTGGAGAGTATACAAAAAGTAACAGGCGAGCATACGGTGATCATGAGTCTGATGAACGGTGTTGACAGCGAAGAGATCATTGGCAGAACAGTGGGAATGGAGCATGTGTTACCGGCACTGATCAAAGTGGCTTCACATAAAGAGGAAGACGGTTATCATTTTGATCCACCGACCACACTTGGAATCATTTTCGGAGAACCGTCCGCGCCGTTCAACAGCGAGCGGGTGAAAGCAGTGGAAGAGTTATTTGCAGATACCGGGATTCATTTCCGCTCCACAGAGTATATTCAGGAAGAGATCTGGTGCAAGTTTTGCCTGAATGTGTGCAGCAATCTGCCACAGGCGATTCTGGGAGCAGGCGTTGGATGTTACCGTGACAGCGTGCACATGAAAGCAATCAGTGACGGATTAAAAAGAGAGCTGGAAGCAGTCGCACAGGCAAAAGGAATCGATATGAGCAAGACCGAAAGCTCGTCCGGACGTGGAAGTGCGGTTCCACCGTCAGCCAGATATTCCACCTTGCAGGATCTGGATGCCGGATGCCACACGGAAATCGATATGTTCTCCGGCGCGCTTGTTCGGATGGGAAAAGAGCTTGGAATCCCGATGCCGTATAATGAATACACCTATCATATGATCAAGGCGCTGGAAGAGAAAAACGATGGTAAATTTGATTATACCGGGAAGGAAGAACTGACCTGGTCAAAGTAGAAAATATAGAGCGGGTATGTTATGCTGAAATCAGCATAAATTAAAATGTGCGATTTCGGGAGAAGATGTAAGATCAGATTCTCGTAAAAAGAATAATATAAAATGAAAAAAAGAAAGAGAGAGAAAGCATGAACGAATTATATGAAGCAATTGAAAAGAAAATCAAATCATCCGGATATCCGAGACTGATTTCCGGAGAGGATGTATACGATGATATCTGTGATCAGATTGAAGGAAAGGAAAATGGAGAATATATTTTACTTTCCAAATTTGATGATGATGTTGTGTTTGAATATCATATCACGATTCAGGATGATGATTTTAATCTTGGAATCCTGACCATGAAGACACCGGAAGGCGTATTTGAAGTAGATTTTGATGAGGAATAGAAGATGAAGATTACCGTTTATCTTGGTGCAAATGAAGGAAATGTTTTCTGAACGTCTGGAATTTCTCCAGAATAATTTTTATTCTTATGGCGAATATGCCCTGGTTGGAACAAAGGGCTATTGCTATGAAGGAAAAGATACGATCGAACATTTTGAAAAGCTGCGCAGCCGGGAAATCGAGCGCCTGCGGGTTTCTTTGGAGATGGCGAAAAAGGCAGGATACCAGAAATTTACCGGGATGATTTTTGTAGAAAATGAGACAAAGGATGTTCTATGCTTTTTCATGTTATAGTAGTAGTTACCAGCGTAAATATAAGGAACGGTTTCGGACAAAAAGAGCGAAACCGTTCCTTATTTGGTTGATAGAAGTCACTCACATTTCTCCGGATCAATTTTTGGCGGCCGATAATGATAGACTTCTTCGTAGGATTCCAGCTCAGCTCTGTTTGTGGGACCGACAGGGATCAGACCGGTGCAGTCCTGCGCAGATGCTGCATTAGACAGATAATCGTAGGAATCGATGATCTTCTGATTGGATTTTTTGCGGGATGAAATATCAGAATGTTTTTCTTTTTTCATGGGGACCTCCTTATCTGATATGGCACAGGCAGAAAAAGTGAAAATCTTAAAAACTGCCGGCAGGATAAGATAAGTATGTGCTGATAGGTAGAAAGTATGTATGAAAAAAACGGTTTCTGCCTCATTTGGGTTTGAAAACTATGTGAGATAGAAAGAAAGCCGTCTGTTAAACGTATCAGGACAAAAAAATACTTGCATTCTGAGTTTAAGAAGACCATAATAGCAAAGGGATTTTTTTGAAATTATTTGAAATCAGGAATGAAATAAGAGAGAAGCAGAGAAAAAAGGGAGTTAAAAGAAAATGGAACAAAAGCATATGTTCACAAATAAAATGATTGCAGATCTTCTGATACCGGTCGTTCTGGAACAGCTTCTGAACTCCATCATGGGAACAGCGGACACAATGATGGTAAGCAATGTGGGATCTGCGGCGATTTCAGCAGTATCGCTGGTGGATTCGATCAATGTGCTGGTGATCCAGGCGTTTTCTGCGCTGGCGGCAGGAGGTGCGATCGTCTGTGCACAGTATATCGGACAGAAGAATGTGAAGCGGGCAAATGAATCCGCAAGGCAGGTGCTGTTTATTATTACGGCAATTTCGGTTGTGATCAGCCTGATCTGTCTTGTTTTCCAAAAGCCGATGCTGCGTCTGATCTTTGGATCAGTGGAGGCGGAGGTCATGCGTGCGTCGGAAATTTATTTCTTCTATACGGCACTGTCCTTTCCGTTTATCGCAGCTTATGATTCGGCAGCATCGATTTTCAGGGCACAGGATAATACGAAAGGTCCGATGCTCATTTCCATGATATCCAATGTGATGAACATTGCAGGAAATGCAATGCTGATCTGGGGATTTCATATGGGTGTTGCAGGGGCAGCACTTGCAACTCTGATTTCACGTGTTTTCTGTGCAGTTGTAGTTCTGGCCCAGCTGCGTCAGGACAGGCAGCCGATCGTGGTGCGTGATTATCTGAAAATCCGTCCAGACTTCCGGATGATCCGGAGAATTCTAAGTATCGGTATCCCGTCAGGGGTAGAGAACAGTATGTTCCAGCTTGGAAAGCTTGCGATTCAGTCCTCCGTATCAACGCTCGGCACAGTGGCAATCGCGGCACAGGCAATGACGAGTATTCTGGAAAATCTGAATGGAATTGCAGCAATCGGAGTTGGCGTTGGGTTGATGACGATTGTTGGACAGTGTATTGGGGCTGGCAGAAAAGATGAAGCGGTTTACTATATCAAAAAGCTTTGTATGATTGCGGAAGTGATTCTGATCATCAGCTGTCTGAGTGTATTTGTGCTGACAAAACCGATTACGATCCTTGGTGGTATGGAAAAAGAAAGTGCGGATATGTGTATCCATATGACGATGTGGATCACGATTGTAAAGCCATTGGTATGGATTATGGCATTTATCCCGGGCTATGGTATGCGCGCAGCCGGGGATGTGAAATTTTCAATGCTCACATCTTGCACGACGATGTGGCTGTGCCGTTTTTGCCTCAGCGTATTTATGATCCGGGTAGTTGGTGTCGGAGCGATGGGCGTGTGGATCGGAATGTTTTCAGACTGGACACTCCGTGGAATTATTTTTTCGTGGAGATTCCACAGCAGAAAGTGGCTGAAGCATCAGGTGATTTAAAATTCTTACATAGATTTTACATGGCAGATCCTTTGGATTTTACATACCTTTGATAAGATTCTGTTAAAGGTAAGGAATTTGGAAAGGAAGATGTAAAATGAGAAAGCTGTGGGATTTCTGGAAGAATAAAAAATATGGAAAAAAGAGTATGACAGGATGGTTTCTGCTGACGAATGCATTATTGTGTGGGGTTATAGGTGCAGCACTTTGGGGAGTTGTCAGTCTGGTGGCGTTAAAAGGAATATCCTGGCTGATCATATTTGCAGGATATGCGATTGTTTTCCCGGGATTCCTCGGAGGTGTACTTTTTGCAATGAATGCGGAAACAACGATGGATGAATTAGAGATAAAATAAACAGACAGAGAAGCGGAAATATCAGAAATGGTATTTCCGCTTTTTTCGATACAAAATACAAATACAAATTTACAATTTTTACAGATTGTATAGAAAGAAAATACGGAAAAGACTGGTTATTATAGAGCTGATTTGGTAAAATAAAGACAATAATAAGAAGCAGGTGATGAAATATGGACAGTCAGAAGAAAGATCCGCTCTATAAAAGTTTTGGATACGCATTTGAAGGGATTGGTACCTGTATCAAAAAAGAGCGGAATATGAAGATTCACTGTGCGGCAGCGATTCTGGTAGTGATTGCCGGAGTGATATTGAAGATCTCATCGCTGGAATGGTGCATCTGCCTGACACTTTTTGGGCTTATCATGGCGCTGGAGCTGGTCAATACCGCAGTAGAAGCGGTGGTTGATCTGGTGACGGAAGAGCGGAAGCCACTTGCAAAGATTGCAAAAGATACAGCAGCAGGTGCGGTTCTGATCGCAGCAATTATGGCAGCGATCGCCGGGATTATTATTTTTCTGCCAAAGGGGCTTACATTCCTTGGGTTTTAAAGCAGATTGAAATTGTGAAAGGAGATAGACGTTATGGGAAGCTTAGGAGATGGAGTTAAGAAAGTATTACTTGCAGGGATTGGTACAGCAGCAGTAACTGCAGAAAAGTCAAAAGAAGTTCTGGATAAGATGGCAGAACGTGGAGAAGCAGCTGTAGAACAGGGAAAAGTTCTGAATCAGGAACTTCGCCACAATATCAAGAAGACCGTAAAAGAAAATGTCAATGTTTCTGTCAGGACATCTTCACCGGAAGAACTGGATGAGCTGCTTGACAAGATGACACCGGAGCAGATTGAACAGCTCAAAGAAAGAATTTATGAACGTGAAGCAGCAGTTTCAGAAGAAGAAACAAAAGAAGTAGAGGAAGTTGTAGAACAGACAGGAGAGACGGCTGAAACTGTTGAAACAGAGACGGCAGAGGAAGCAGCAAAAGAAGTCGAAGCAATTGAATCTGGCAACGAGGACATGAATGAGTAACAAAAACCAGCCAAAAGAGTCAAATAAATACGGTTCCAGACTGCGGGAGATGACAGCAGTCCTCAGAAAACATGGGATTACCGGTGGACTTACCCCGGAAAAGCTCCGGCTGATCCTGGAGGATCTGGGGCCGACTTATATTAAGCTTGGTCAGATCATGTCACTGCATTCCGACATTCTTCCGAAAAGCTATTGTGAAGAACTGATGCGGCTTCATTCCGAGGTGACACCGATGCCATTTGAACAGGTAGCAGAAGTGATCCGCAAGTCTTACGGTTATGAGTGGAACGAAGTGTTCCAGAGCATTGATGTGCATCCACTGGGATCGGCATCGATCGCACAGGTCCACCGGGCGGTTCTGAAGACTGGGGAAGATGTTGTCGTCAAAGTTCAGAGGCAGGGCATCTATAAGGTAATGTCCAGAGATATCAGTCTGCTCCACAAAGCGGCAAAGCTGGTCCCGCCAGGTACGATCAAGGACATGGTGGATATTAACATGGTTCTGGACGAGCTCTGGACTGTCACCCAGCAGGAGATGAATTTCCTTCTGGAGGCAGCCAGTATGGAAGAATTTGCCCAGCGCAATCAGGATGTGGCTTTTGTTACAACGCCTCGGCTCTATCGCGAATATACGACCAACCATGTGCTAGTGATGGAATATATTGATGGATTTGCAATCAACGATAAAGAAAATCTGCTGGCAAATGGATATGATCTGAATGAGATTGGAACAAAGCTTGTAGATAATTACATTCGCCAGGTTATGGAGGATGGTTTTTTTCATGCTGATCCGCATCCGGGCAATGTGCGTATCCGTGATGGAAAGATTGTCTGGATCGATATGGGAATGATGGGAAGACTTACCGAGCGTGACCGGGAACAGATTAGCAATGCAGTCAAAGGTGTGGCAGAGAATGACATCGGTCTGATCCAGGAAGCGGTGATGGCACTTGGCGAGTTCCGTGGAAAGCCGGATCAGAGCAAGCTGTATGAAGATATCAATAATCTGATGGCAAAATATGGAACGATTGATATGGGTGATATCGATATTGCGGAAGTTATGCAGGATCTGATGGAAGTGATGAAGGAAAATAAAATTTCTATGCCTCATGGACTTACTATGCTTGCAAGAGGACTCGCCAATATGGAAGGTGTGCTTGCCGAGATCAGTCCGCAGATCAACATGGTTGAGATTGCGGCGGCACGGATGAAGGAGAGCTTTCTGACGAAGGAACAGTGGAAAAAAGAGATAAAGAATGATGCAAAAAGACTGTATCGTTCTCTTCACAAGGCAATGGATATTCCTTCCCTTGCAGCAGACATCCTGCAGGGTCACATGAAAGGACAGACCAGAGTCAATCTGGATCTTCATACTTCGGATGAGCTTTCCGGGTTGCTCAGGAGGTTGGTGCGGAATATTGTAATGGGGCTGTGGGTGATGGCACTTCTGATCAGTTCCAGCATTATCTGTACAACCAATATGCAGCCAAGGTTGTGGGGGATTCCGGCAATCGGTGCGTTTGGATATCTGATGGCATTTGCTATTGTAATGTATGTTTTTATCAAACATATCTTTTCAAAAAAATAAATAAACAGGGGGAAAAGAGATGCGGAAGGAGTTTTATACAGGGCATCTTTTTGATGTATATCGTTATTTTGGAGCGCATAAAGAGGGTGAAAATTTTATTTTCCGTGTGTTTGCGCCATCGGCAAAAGGAGTGTGCGTATTTGGAGAGTTCAGTAACTGGACAGAGATCCCGATGTATCAGGAGGGACAGAGCGGTGTATATGTGTCAGAGCCGATTCCGGCGAAGACTGGTCAGCTGTATAAGTACTGCATTTACACAGCAAATGGCGGAAGGGTAGAGCACTGTGATCCATATGGCTTCCAGATGGAATTAAGACCAGGAGATTGCTCAATCTTAACGGATCTTTATAGTTATAAATTTAAGGATGAAAAATGGATGAAGAACCGGACAGTCGGATTTGACAGTCCGGTCAATATCTACGAGATCCATGCAGGATCCTGGAGAAAAAAAGGAGAAGGGAAGACCGACTGGTATACTTATATTGAGCTTGCAAAGCTTCTGATTCCTTATGTAAAAAAGAATCATTATACTCATATTGAGATGATGCCGCTTTCCGAGCATCCTTTTGACGGATCCTGGGGATATCAGAATACCGGATTTTTTGCGCCGACCGCACGTTATGGAACACCGGATGAGCTGAAAAAATTTGTGGATGAGTGTCACCAGGCAGGAATTGGTGTGATCATGGATTTTGTTCCGGTACATTTTGCAGTCGATTATTATGGACTGAAAGAATTTGACGGAACCTGTCTGTATGAATATCCAAATGCGGCAGTAGGTGAAAGCGAATGGGGAAGCTGTAATTTCATGCATTCCAGAGGGGAAGTACGATGTTTCTTACAGTCGGCAGCAAATTACTGGCTGAGTGAGTTCCATTTTGACGGAATCCGTATGGATGCAGTCAGCCGTCTGATCTACTGGCAGGGTGACGAGGCCAGGGGTGTTAACGGAACGACACTGGATTTTCTGAAGGTGATGAACCAGGGACTAAAGTCCCTTCATCCGACAGCCATGCTGATCGCAGAAGATTCCACCAATTTTCCAGGTGTTACCAAACCGGTTGACCAGGGAGGACTTGGTTTTGATTACAAGTGGGATCTTGGCTTCATGCACGATACACTGGAATATTTCCAGAGTGCACCAGAATACAGAAGCAGAGATTATCATAAGCTGACATTCTCGATGATGTATTATTATAATGAGCATTTTTTGCTGGAATACTGTCATGACGAAGTGGTACATGGAAAGGCAACGATTCTCCAGAAGATGAACGGAGAATATGAGGATAAGTTCCCACAGGCAAGAGCTATGTATCTGTATATGATGGCGCATCCTGGTAAGAAGCTGAATTTCATGGGAAATGAATTTGGTCAGCTTCGCGAGTGGGATGAAAGCCGCGAGCAGGACTGGGATATCCTAAAATATCCGCTCCATGATGCATTTCACCGTTATATGATCGAACTGAACCGTATCGGTCAGGAAAATGATGCATTCTGGCATGATTATGATCCGGAGAATTTCAAATGGCTGGACTGCCATCAGGAAGAACGCTGTATCTATGCAATCAAAAGAAAAGGAAAAAATAAGAACTTTATCGCGATATTCAACTTCTCAGACGAAGAACAGGAAGATTACGAACTGGATACCGAAGAAGAAGGAAAGCTCAGTGTGATACTGGATACGGACTGGGACGAATATGGAGGAAATACAAAAAAGAAAAAGACATTGCCGGCAAAAGCAAAAAAAGGGACGCATGTGACGCTGGACCTGCCGCCGTTTTCGGGGATTTTGCTGATGAGTTAGGTGATAGGAAAGGGACGCCCGGGGCAGAACGATATTTCTGCTTTCGGGCGCGCTTTCGCTCCGCAAAAAACGCAGCGGTGCTAAGTTCGGTGATACCGCAAGCGTTATCCCCTCACTAAGTGCCGGCGTTTTTTGAGGGCCCGCCAGCAGAAATATCGTTCTGCCCCGGGCTGTGCTATGACACCAGAACCGCATCGGCGAAGGGGGGAAGACGGCACCATACTAAGCGCACAAAAAACTAATACCAGGGGGGACGGCATCCGCTGCACATCGCCTGGATGTGGTGTCTGACGGGAAGTGGTGGCAATGGATTTGCAGAAGTACCGGAGGTATATTGATAAGGTATAAAGTTTACGTTCCTGTGCAACCTATCCCACTGAAATTAAAATAGTATTTTCCCAGTGCGGCAGCGAAGCGCCTCCGCACAACTTGTACTGGAGCGACAAAGTTACGCACCCATGCATTCGGAATGAACCCCATCGGAAACGTCGGTACTTAGTGAGAGGATGTCGTCAGACATCATCGAACTTAGTATCCGCTACGTTTGCGGACTAAGCGCGAGCGGGGGTGAATCCGAATCCATGGGTGCGTAACTTTGCCAACCACCTACAACTTACAAACCTCCCTGTCGTAAGTCATCAGCCCGTTTATTTCATCTTCGATGTCGGAGAGTTGTGTATATACTGCTCCGCACAATCCCTGTTCTTTGAGGGGGTCGATTTCTTCAGATATAAGTTTATGATAGGCTGCCTGGAATTCTTCCTGTGAAGAGCAGATTTTATATCCGTATGTCTTGCCGGAGCAGGTATGTCCTTTGACCTGGCAGGTGTAGCCTCCGTATTCGGAAATGACGAAAGCGCGGTCAGATGGAGTTACGAACTGCTTTGCAAAGTAGTTATGTTCACTTTTGAAATCTCCCTGCCGTCTGTCAAACCATCCGCTGGCGGAATCGATGAGCCGGGTGTCATCCAGTTCGCGGAATAAGGCAGTGAGCTTTTTTGAATCAAACTGTCCCCAGCCTTCATTGAAGATTACCCAGGTGCTGATGCATGGGAATGCTTTTAGGGCAGTGACAGTTTCTTTGCATTCACGGATGAATTCTTCTCTGCCATGTACATTTTTCCTGCCGAAGAGAGGATGAATCCGGTCACTGGTGTGAAGCTTGAATTTTGGAAAGAGTGCAGGCAGCCAGGTCATGAACGGAGCATTGTAGGTGCCACCGTTTACCATGTCCTGCCAGACGATCATTCCAAGGCGGTCGCAATGATAATACCATCTTGCAGTCTCGACTTTTACATGTTTACGGATCATGTTGAAGCCGAGATTTTTCATGGTTTGGATATCATAGATCAGCGCTTCATCAGATGGCGCAGTGTAAAGCCCGTCCGGCCAGTATCCCTGATCCAGGACTCCATTCAGAAAAAGTGGTTCATGGTTCAGGCAGAAGCGGGGAAGTCCTTTTTTATCCGGTTCGATGGTAAAGGTACGCATTGCAAAATAGCCGGTGACTTTATCTTCGCCTGCCTGTATCTCAATTGTATAAAGATAAGGATCATCAGGATTCCAGGGATGCATATTGTTGACGTCACAGTAGCAGGAGTAACAGCAAAGAGAGTCAGACTGATTGGTGCAGATCCCTTTGGAAATCAGGCGACCGTCCATGTCTCTGACGTGACAGACAACCGCTTCGGCATCGCTGCATCCGGAAATCGGATGATTTAAAAGAAGGGATACGTGTACCGTCTCTTTTTCATATAAAGGGGTGAGTTCCAGTTTTTTGACATAGACAGCCGGAACCCATTCCATCCATACTGTCTGCCAGATTCCACTCTGGGCGGTGTAGAACATTCCGCCACGCTTTAATTTCTGTTTTCCAACACTGTGATAAGAAGTGTCGGAACGGTCTTCAATGTGTACAGTCAGAGTGTTGCAACCCACCTGCAGAGCATCTGTGATATCAGCAGAAAATGGAAGATATCCGCCGATATGTGAGACAACTACTTTTCCATTTACCAGAACTTTCGCATACTGATCGACTGCACCAAAATGCAAGATGCACCGGGATCCGTCGGAAGGAAGGCGCTTGACCGACAGCAGGCGCTCACAGAGCATTTTTTCGCGCGGCTTTAACTGGAAACCGGCACCGGAAAGAGGGGCTTCCGGAGAAAAAGGAACGAGAAGAGTTCCTTCTTTGGTTATGGTATTTTTTTCTGAAAGAACTGTGTAATTCCATTCTCCATTCAGGTTGATATATTGATCGCGGATCATTTGCGGACGTGGATATTCTTCCAGTATGTGCTGCGGATCAAGAGCTTTTCCCCAACGGGTAGTCAGTGTCTGATGGGAAGCTTTTCTGGGAAAGATCCGTACACTTGCAAGTGCTGCTAAAAGATTCATAAAAAAACCTCTTTCGTTAAATATTCTTATAGTCTATTGTACCATGTGACAACAAAAACACCGCACATTTTATAGAAATTTTAGAAATGAAAACAGTGGGGAAAAACGGATTGTAAAAAAGAAAGAATCAGTTTATCATAAGAATATAAGAAAAGATGAGCTGTGAGAACACAGACAAAGAGCAGGCAGGAGGAAATACCGATGAAAATAGTTTTAGATACACATGCACATACCATTGTCAGCGGACATGCATACAATACGATACGTGAGATGGCACAGATGGCGAAAGAGAAAGGACTGGAGGCATTTGCATTGACTGAACATGCACCGCAGATGCCGGGAACCTGTCATGAGTTCTATTTCCAGAATCTGCATATCGTACCGCGTGAAATGTACGGCGTGAGACTGTTCATGGGTGTGGAACTGAATATTATGAATGAAAAGGGAGAGGTTGACCTTCCGGAGAGCACACTTTGCCAGATGGATATTGCAATTGCAAGTATTCATGGACCTTGTTATAAAGGCGAGCGGACGGAAGAGGCAATCACGGCGGCATACCTTGCGGCAATGGAGAATCCGCTGATTCACATTATTGGACATCCGGATGACGGAAGATATCCGGTGGATTATGAACAGCTGGCCAAAAAAGCAAAAGAGACAGGAACCGTTCTGGAGGTAAATAACGGTTCGTTAAGACCTGGCGGATTCCGCGTGGATACCAGGAAAAATGATTTAAAAATGCTGGAATACTGTAAGAAATACGAAGTTCCGGTTACGATGGGAAGCGACGCACATATGGATGTAGATCTTGCAGATTACAGTTATGCGCTTCCGGTGATCGAGGAGAGTCATTTTCCGGAAGAACTGATCGTTAATACTTCTGCAGAGCTTCTGAAATCATGTATTCAGTATAAACGGAATATGTGGAAACAGAAAAAAGTGAATTGTTAATACGTCATTTACGTTAAAAAAGCCTGGATGAAAGATAGAGAAAAGACTTGATATCTAGTTTTTAATACTATATAATATCTATATTGAGGTGAAAAAGAATGACGATAAATACGGAAGATTTATTAAACAGTATCCTGGAAAGTGTCGGCAGAATTGATTATATTCATCCGGTAGATATTCCGAATATAGATTTATATATGGATCAGGTAACAACTTTTATGGAGGAACAGCTCAGTTCGACGAAGCGTTATGAGGATGATAAGATCCTGACGAAAACGATGATCAATAATTATGCGAAAAACAATCTGCTTCCGCCTCCGAACAAGAAAAAGTATTCCAAAGAGCACCTTCTGGTTTTAATTTTTGTCTATTATTTTAAGAACTTGCTCTCAATCAAAGATATTGAGATTTTGTTAAAGCCACTGACAGACAAATATTTTGCTGTGGATTCGGAATTTGACATGGAAAGTATCTATGAAGAAGTCTGTAAGATGGAAAAAAGCAGGATCGGAGAGTTGCAGGATAGTATTCGTAAGGCGTATGAGACTGCTGAGCATTCTTTTGTATGTGTGGATGATGAAGAAAGAGAACAGCTTCAGAAGTTTGCCTTTATCTGTAATCTCAGTTTTGATGTGTATGTGAAAAAGCAACTGATTGAAAAAATGGTGGACGAACTTCCAAAGCCGGATAAGAAAAAATAAAAGCGTTAGCTTTTTTAAGAAGAATAAAAAAAGGAACGGATTTCAGATTTTGAAATTCGTTCCTTTTTGCTATTATGTGTTTGGCAATAGCTGTTACTACCAACTCCTGCCGGTGTCTGTAAAATTAAGATTCGGATTCTTCAGCCCCTGCCTGAAGTCTCTCAAATACCATATCGTATCCATCATTACCATAATTAAGAGAGCGGTTTACGCGGCTGATTGTTGCTGTGGAAGCACCAGTCTTTTCTGCAATCTCCAGGTATGTTTTCTGATCACGTAGCATCTTAGCTACTTCAAAACGCTGTGAAAGCGATAAAAGCTCATTGATCGTGCAGACATCTTCAAAGAATGTGTAGCATTCTTCTCTGCTTTTCAGACTGAGAACGGCATCAAATAAAGAATCGACCGCTTCTGTTCTGATTTTTCTACTCATTATATTATCCCTCCATGACAAATAATCAATAAGAGTGTGACATAAACTGCCCCACTCATTCATACAATGACATATTAGCACATTAAAATTTTAAAGTCCAGATATTTTGCAAAATTTTACAGATAAGAAAAAAGGAGCTGGATTTTTCTATTTTTACGACGAAAAATAGGGACGAGAGATTCTTTGACACCCCACTTTTTTTATAATATAATGGTGCAATAGAGCCTCGAGAGAGGAGAAGAAAGAGGAACAAAAATATGAGTATTTATGATACATTAAATGACAGACAGCAGGAGGCCGTTTTCTATACAGAGGGCCCGCTTCTGATCCTTGCCGGAGCAGGATCCGGTAAGACACGTGTCCTTACACACAGGATTGCCTGGCTGATCGATCAGATAGGTGTGAACCCATGGAATATCCTGGCAATCACATTTACGAACAAGGCAGCCGGGGAGATGCGTGAGAGAGTGGATCAGATTGTTGGATTCGGTTCGGAGAGTATCTGGGTGAGCACCTTCCATTCAATGTGTGTGCGGATCCTGCGCAGATATATTGACCGGCTTGGGTATGATACAAATTTTACGATTTATGATGCAGATGATCAGAAGACACTGATCAAGGATGTGTGTAAATATTTGCAGATTGATACGAAAATGTTTAAAGAACGGTCGCTTCTTAGTGCGATTTCTTCTGCAAAAGATGAGCTTGTCACACCGGAAGAGATGACACTTCGTGCGGAAGGGGATTGGGCGAAAAAGAAGATTGCACAGGTTTATACCGAGTATGAAAAGCAGCTGAAAGCTAACAATGCACTCGATTTTGACGATCTGCTTTTAAAGACGGTACAGCTTCTTCAGACACAGCCGGACGTGCTGGAGTATTATCAGGAAAGATTCCGTTATATCATGGTGGATGAGTATCAGGATACGAATACGGTACAGTTTAAGCTGGTAAGCCTTCTTGCCGGTAAGTATCAGAATTTGTGTGTAGTTGGTGATGACGACCAGTCGATCTACAAATTCAGGGGTGCGAATATCATGAATATCCTGAATTTTGAAAAAGAATATCCGAATGCGAAAGTGATCAAGCTGGAACAGAATTACCGTTCCACATCCACAATCCTGAACGCCGCAAATGAAGTGATCCGTCACAATACAGGACGAAAAGAGAAGTCGCTCTGGACCGAGAATGGTGAGGGTGAGAAGATTCAGTTCCGTCAGTTTGATTCTGCTTACGATGAGGCGGATTATATTGTCAGTGATATCAAAGACAAGGTGAACAGTGGAAAAAGAGAATATAAGGATTTCGCTATTTTATACAGAACCAATGCGCAGTCACGTATATTCGAGGAAAAGATGGTGGTATCCAATGTTCCATATAAGATCGTTGGTGGAGTAAACTTCTATGCAAGACGCGAAATAAAGGATCTGCTGGCATATTTAAAAACAGTAGATAATGGAAAAGATGATCTGGCAGTACGGAGGATCATCAATGTACCGAAGAGGGGAATCGGACTGACAACTATCGGAAGGGTGCAGGATTATGCAACGGAACGGGAGATCAGTTTCTATGAAGCAATCCTGGCTGCAGGATCGGTTCCGGGAATCGGACGTGCGCTTGGCAAAATCGAATCCTTTGCAGCCCTGATTGAGCATTTTAAAGCCGAAGGCGAACGCATGAGTGTAGCGGAATTGATGGATGAGATTATCGATGCGACTGGATATGTAGAAGAACTGCAGGCAGATTCTGATGAAGAAGCAGAAAGCCGTCTGGAAAATATTGAAGAGCTCCGGAATAAAATTGTTGCATACGAAGAGTCCTGTGAAGCAGAAGATGAAAAATCGACACTTTCCGGTTTTTTAGAGCAAGTGGCATTGGTTGCAGATATCGACAGTCTTGATGAGGAGACGGACTATGTGGTGCTGATGACTTTACATAGTGCGAAAGGCCTGGAATTTCCACACGTCTATCTCGCCGGCCTGGAAGATGGGATTTTCCCAAGCTATATGACGATCACGGCAGATGATCCGGCAGAGCTGGAAGAAGAGAGAAGACTCTGCTATGTGGGAATTACCCGTGCAAAGGAGAATCTGACGCTGACCTGTGCAAGACGACGGATGGTACACGGTGAGACACAGTATAATAAGATGTCCAGATTCTTAAAAGAGATTCCGCTGAGCCTGCTTTCCACCGGTGCCATGTTCAAAAAAGAGCAGACAGAGGAGGAACCAAAGGTATCTGCTTACCGTCAGGCAAAGCAGGCATTTGCGACAAAAGCGTTCGCAGCGACAAAGCCTGCACAGCAGTTTACTGTGACCAAGGGAAAAGGTCCGGGATATGATGTGGGGGACAGAGTGCGTCATATTAAGTTTGGGGAAGGTCTGGTGACACAGATCACAGAAGGCGGACGAGACTATGAAGTGACTGTGGACTTTGATACGGCGGGCACGAAGAAGATGTTTGCCATGTTTGCAAAACTGCAGAAAATTGACTAAAATTGCACTATGTGCCTAAGAAACACATTCTTTTTCGTAAAATCTGTGCAATATGGTGGAAATTATGCATGGATTTGTGGTATACTAGCTATAAACAATGAGTGAGCCGAAGCAGAGAGTGACGGCAGAAAGGGCGTGTATGGAGATGAACAGAATCGAAGAATTACTTGCAACAACGAAACTCAACGATATGATGCATAAGAAAGATGATGATCAGAAGACAACTGTTCTCTGGATTCTTGCAATTATCGGTGCAGTAGCAGCAGTTGCAGCAATTGCATATGCAGTATATTGTTTCTTTACTCCGGATTATCTGGAAGATTTTGAAGAAGATTTTGACGATGATTTCGACAATGATTTCTTCAGTGATGAAGATGAAGTACAGTAATATTAAGAAAGCAGCGAAGGCAGGAATTGTCAAAGATTCCTGCCTTTTCTATGTGAGGGTATAAAGATAGATGAAAAAAGGACAGATATTAGAAGGATATATAGAAAGGGTAGATTTCCCGAATAAAGGATTTGCCGTGGTAGAGGACGAAGAAAAAAAAGTGATCGTGAAGAATACCGTTCCGGAACAAAAGGTGCGTTTCGCGGTGAATAAGATACGAAAAGGTCAGGCAGAGGGACGGCTTCTGGAAATTCTGGAACATTCACCGGAAGAATGTCAGCCGGCATGTCCGCATTTTGGAGCCTGTGGCGGATGCACTTATCAGAATCTGCCGTATGAAAAGCAGGTGGAGATGAAGGAAGCGCAGATCCATGCGATGATGGATGCGGCGGTTGATGGTGATTATATCTGGGAGGGTGTTAAAGAAAGCCCTGTCAGAGAGGGATACCGCAATAAAATGGAATTTTCTTTTGGAGACGAATATAAGGACGGACCTCTTGCACTTGGCATGCATAAAAGAGGCAGCTTTCACGATATTGTAAATGTTACAGAATGCAAGATTGTGGATGAGGATTTCAGACGAATTATAAAGGCTGTTCTGGAGTTTGCGACAGATACAGGTCTTCCGTATTATCACAGAATGCGCCATACTGGATTTTTCCGTCATCTTCTTGTGAGAAAGGCAGTTCGCACCGGAGAAATTTTGATTGATCTGGTAACAACATCGGAGGCACAGCTAGATGAAGCCAGACTGGTGGAAAAGCTTACCGGTCTTTCTTATGATGGGAAGCTTGCCGGAATTCTTCATACAACCAACAACAGCCTTGCGGATGTGGTAAAAGATGAAGGAACCAAAATTTTATATGGACAGGATTATTTCTATGAGGAACTTCTGGGACTGAAGTTCAAGATCACACCATTTTCTTTCTTCCAGACTAATTCCCTTGGCGCGGAAGTGCTTTATGAAACAGCAAGATCTTATATCGGTGAGACGAAAGATAAGGTAATCTTTGATCTCTACAGTGGAACCGGAACGATTGCACAGATCCTTGCATCAGTGGCAAAAAAAGTAGTAGGTGTGGAGATCGTTGAAGAGGCTGTAGAGGCTGCAAAAGAAAATGCTGCTTTAAATGGACTCGATAACTGTACCTTCTGGGCTGGAGATGTGTTGAAAGTAATCGATGATCTGGGTGAAGTACCGGATCTGATCGTATTGGATCCACCAAGAGACGGTGTGCATCCGAAAGCACTGGAAAAGATCATTGATTTTGGTGTGGAAAGAATGGTTTATATTGCCTGCAAGCCGACCAGCCTGGCAAGAGATCTGGAGCTTCTGCAGGGAAGAGGATATCAGGTAGAACGGATTGGGTGTGTGGATCTTTTTCCGAGCAGTGTGCATATAGAAACTTGTGTTTTATTGTCCAAACTAGGATAAAAGCTGGCAGATTGGTAAATTGTATTCGTAATATTGCAGAAGAGATTGTGTTAAAAGAATTGGTGTATATCTAAAGCGTGGAAAGCTCCTTCAGGAGTTTTTGGCTGTTTATAAGATAAATTCTGTCGGAGATTTATTATAAAACATTACTTTACAAGAAGAATAAAAAAGCATATAATTCTTTTATAATATATTTAATAAAAGAGGGTAAGAAAACGGAAAATAAAGATAAGAAAAATACAACAAGAAAAAAAATAATTAATTATGTTCTAAACAATCATGTTACATCCAAGGCGGGAATTGCAAAAGAGTTAAACTTGAGTATGCCGACTGTGTTAGCAAATGTGAATGACTTGTTAGAAAAAAGGGTGTTGGAAGAAACTGGGGAATATGCTTCAACCGGTGGAAGGAAGGCAAAAAGTATAGGGATTAATAAGTCATACTGTCATGCAATGGGAATTTTGATTACAGCGAATCATATAGAAATGGTATTAGTAAATCTTGGAGATGAGATTATAAAAAAAGATCGCATCCGTTTAAAATTTACGGCTGAATTATCTTATTGTACAGAGGTGGCACAAAAGGTCAAAACTTTTCTTGAAGGCGAAGTAGCGAAGGACACGCTACTTGGGATTGGAGTGGCGATTCCAGGAATTATTGATCAGAAAGAACGGATTGTTTTAAAATCCCATGCTTTAGGTATAGAGAATTATAGTCTGCGCTTTTTAGAGCAGGCGCTGGAAATTCCAGTATATTTTGAAAACGATGCTAATGCTGCAATGCTTGCAGAAAAAAAGCAAAAGTATCCAAATGCGATATATCTGTCTTTGAACCACACCTTAGGAGGTGCATTCTGCATAGATGGAAAGCTGTTTCGAGGGCAAAACCAGAAAGCAGGGGAGTTTGGTCACATGATACTCGTTCCCGGTGGAAGAAAGTGTTATTGTGGTAAATCAGGATGTGCAGATGCATATTGTGCTGCAAGTGTACTGACACAAGATAACAGGCAGTCATTGGATGCATTTATGGAAAAAATTGAAAGTGGTGATGAAAAAAATTTGCAGACATGGAATGAGTATCTGGATCATCTTGCTGTTTTGATATCAAATCTGCGGATGGCATATGATATGGATATCATACTAGGAGGTGATGTGGGAGGTGTATTGTCAGATTATATGATACCACTGGGAGAAAAAGTGATGGCATATAATGGCTTTGAGCATGATGTTTCATACTTGAAAAATTGTTCGTATAAGAAAGAAGCGTCGGCTGTTGGAGCCGCGAAATACTTTTTTACAAAACATATGGTAGAATTGTAAATTTTTTGAACGAAGATAAGCAGTACACCGCATCTGGTGCGTAGGGTAAGGGGATGTTTAGTCTGTTGGAGTTAAAAGCGCCCACTGACAGGTTGCAAAGCGAATCCGGATGTCCGCTTTATATGTGTGAAAAACGAGAAGTTGTGTAAAATTAAAAAAAGATATTATAGTAAAAAACGGAAAGAAAACAGTAACTACGGTTTCCTTTCCGTTTTTTTGCGTGTTAATTGTGAAAAATATACAAAAAATATAATTTGAAATTATGAAATATATAAAAATATGAAAAAGCATATTGACAAATTGTGTTTACATGGTGATAATGTAATTACTTTAATAAAACATTTTATAAAACATAAAACAAAACAACATAAAAAGGAGGAAACAATTATGTTACAGCAGGTAATGACAAATCCAGGAGAAATTATTTTCAGAGAGGTTCCGGTTCCGGAGGTAAAGGAAAATCAGGTGTTGGTAAAGATTATGAATATTGGTGTTTGTGGATCAGATATTCATGTTTATCATGGAAAACATCCGTTTACAAAATATCCGGTAACACAGGGACATGAGGTTTCCGGTGAGATTACAGAACTTGGCAAAAATGTCACAGAGTTTCATGTGGGACAGAAGGTGACGATAGAGCCTCAGGTATATTGTGGACATTGCTATCCATGTCGTCATGGAAAGTATAATCTCTGTGAGGAATTAAAAGTAATGGGATTTCAGACGACAGGAACAGCATCTGAGTATTTTGCAGTGGATGCATCTAAAGTAACACCTATTCCAGAAGATATGTCCTATGAAGAAGGCGCTATGATCGAACCTCTTGCAGTGGCAGTTCATGGTGTAAAACAGATGGGCGATGTGGCTGGCATGAATATTGCAGTCCTTGGAGCAGGACCGATTGGAAATCTCGTGGCACAGGCAGCAAAAGGAATGGGGGCAGCGAAAGTGATGATCACAGATATCAGTGATCTTAGACTGGCAAAGGCAAAAGAATGTGGAATTGATGTGTGTGTGAATACCCAAAATAAAGACTTCGGTGCGGCAATGCTCGAAGCATTTGGACCGGACAAGGCGGATGTGATCTACGACTGTGCCGGAAACAATATCACAATGGGACAGGCAATTAAATATGCAAGAAAAGGAAGCACGATTGTACTGGTGGCTGTTTTTGCAGGAATGGCAGAAGTAGATCTTGCAGTGGCAAATGATCACGAACTTGACATTAAGAGCACGATGATGTACCGCCATGATGATTACATAGATGGAATCAGATTGGTAAATGAGGGCAAAGTTCATTTGAAACCGCTCATCTCAAAGACATTTGCTTTTAAAGATTATCTGAAAGCATACCAGTATATTGATGATAACCGCGAAACAACGATGAAAGTAATTATCAACGTCAGTGAAAAGTAAGGAGTTCGTATGGAAAATAAATATGGAATTGTCGGAGTTGCCCATGTCGGGCTTCCGACAAACGATTTACAGAAAACAGTTGAGTTTTATAAGAGTCTTGGATTTGAAGTGATTATGCAGTCTTATAATGAAAAAGCAGGGGAAAAAGTGGCATTTTTACAGATAAAAAATTACTGTATAGAGACTTTTGAAAATGGGCAGGCGGCAATGTCAGACGGTGCATACCAACATGTTGCACTTGATGTGGAAGACATTGAAAGTATGTATCAGAAAATCTGCAATGAAAAATACACAATTATTACAGACGGAATCGAAGAACTACCATTTTGGGAAAATGGTGTGAAGTTTTTTATGATTAAAGGACCAAATGAGGAAAGAATAGAGTTCTGTCAGAAACTCTGATAAAAATAGGAGGAACATATGGGAAGCGAAAACAAAAATGGAAAAGTATCGCTGATCAGTAAGATTGCATATGGGTTTGGTGATGTTGGATGTAATTTCAGCTGGATGTTTGTCAGTAATTTTCTGATGATATTTTATACAGACGTGTTCGGAATCAGTATGGCGGCTGTTTCAGCACTTATGCTTTTTTCAAGATTCTGGGATGCAATCAATGATCCAATCGTCGGGGGACTTACGGATAAAACAAAATCGAGATGGGGACGGTACCGTCCATGGCTGTTAGTAGCGGCACCAATTACAGCGATTCTTCTTGTTATGACATTCTGGGCAAGACCCGACTGGCCGCAGAATGGAAAGATCATTTATATGGTAATTACATATTGTCTGCTGGTTTTGGGGTATACCTGTGTGAATATTCCATATGGAACCTTGTGTGGTGCTATGACACAGGATATTGATGAACGTGCAAAAATAAATACATCCCGTTCGGTTGCAGCGATGATTGCAATTGGTGTGTTAAATATTATTACAGTTCCACTGCTCAGCAAATTCGGCAGTCATAGTGCAAAGACAGGATATCTGACGGTTGCGATCATATATGGATGTATTTTTACAGCCTGTCATTTCTTCTGCTTTGCGAAGACGAAAGAGGCAGTGATCACTCCGGAAAAAGAAAAAATTTCTGTAAAGGTTCAGTTGAAAGCAGTCATGCAGAATAGACCATATCTTCTTGCATTGGTAGGACAGATATTATTTGGATTTACATTATATGGTAGAAACGCAGATATTCTGTATTATTTTACATATGTGGAAGGGAATGCCTCCTACTACACAACTTATTCAATGTGCATCATTATTCCTTCTATCATCGGGGCAGCCTGTTTTCAACCATTATTCCGCAAGTTGAATAACAAAGGAAGAACAGCATCTCTCTTTGCTTTATTTACAGGAATTTCCATGTTGTCTATGTTTTTCTTCAATGCCAAAGAATCACCGGCTATTTTTTATGCATTATCTGGTCTCACACAGTTTTTTTTCTCTGGATTTAATACCGCAATCTATGCAATTATTCCAGACTGTGTGGAATATGGGGAGTGGAAAACCGGACTTAGAAATGATGGTTTTCAGTATGCATTTATTTCACTTGGAAATAAAATCGGAATGGCAGTTGGAACAGCACTTTTGGCAGGATTACTTGGAAAATATGGTTATATCGCAAATCAGACACAAAATGCAATTGTACTTTCAATTATGAAACATGCATTTACGACGATTCCAGGTGTACTGTGGATTGTGACTGCGGTTGTATTATTTTTTTACCGGTTAAATAAAAAACGTTATAACGAGATTGTGGAGGAACTGAAAAATGGAAGAAAAAGTTGATATCGTGGCATTGGGTGAATTGTTGATTGATTTTACGGAAGCAGGACATAGTCAGGATGGGAGAAAATTGTTCGAACAGAATCCCGGCGGTGCTCCGGCAAATCTTCTAACCGTTGCAAGCCACTTTGGGTATCACACATCTTTTATTGGAAAAGTTGGAAACGATATGCATGGTAAATTTTTAAAGAAGACATTGCAAAAGGAAGGAATCAATACAGATGCTATTGTTGAAGACCCGGGTTATTTTACAACGTTGGCATTTGTGGAAATCGGTGAAAATGGAGAACGGAATTTTTCTTTTGCAAGAAAACCGGGTGCAGATACACAGTTAAAAAAAGAAGAACTGGATCAGACATTAATTTCAGGTTGTAGAATTTTTCATTTTGGATCATTATCGTTGACAGATGAACCGGCAGAAAGTACAACGATTGAAGCGGTAAAAATGGCAAAAGCAGCGGGTGCACTTATTTCCTATGATCCAAATTATCGCCCGTCTCTTTGGAAGAACAAAGAACATGCAGTGAAAAAAATGAGATCTGTCATAGAATTGGTAGATGTCATGAAGGTATCGGATGAAGAGAGTACTCTGTTGACAGAGGCGAAAAGTTATGAGCAGGCTGCAGATCAACTCCTTGCTATGGGACCAAAGCTGGTTGCCATTACATTGGGAGAACAGGGCGTTCTTATGGCAACAAAAAGCAGAAAAGAAATCATCAAAGCATTTCAGATACATGCGGTCGACACGACTGGGGCAGGTGATTCATTTTGGGGAGGTGTATTATGCAGTCTCCTTTCTATGAATAAGAATGTTGAAAAAATGGAATGGGAAGAAATCAAAAAGTGTGCTGTTTTGGGAAATGCAGTTGCTGGATTATGTGTGCAAAAGAGAGGTGGAATCCCTGCGATTCCGACGAAAGAGGCAGTGTTTGAATTTATGTTCAAAAAGCTTATCAGATGTTTGTAGACAATCTGAAGAAAAGTGCAACAACAAGAGCGTGCATATTTGCAAGTTTTTTTAAAAACTGTCGTTTGGCAAAATCTATTCTATTTTTAAAAACTTTGCGATAACATATGTTCTGTGAATCATTCACAGTATTGTATTTTGAGGAGGCTTCATTCATGGTGAGTGAAGTCTCTTTTATTTTGCACTGTATAATGGAAAAAGTTTTGGTTGAACAGCAGTTGGAATAGGGCGTGTGAAAAAACGAAAGTTTTTTCATGCGTCCTTTTTCTTAT
>NZ_JAQFCE010000013.1:0-87907 GCF_027690675.1 Bariatricus sp. TF06-38A | reverse complement strand
CTTTGATAATCATAAAGCGTTTGAAAAATATTTATTAAAGTAAATTCCAGTTTTATAAGTTAGCTTATATGTTCCAAACAATTAAACCAACATTTAAGGAGATGGGAAAATGAATTTTACCGATGAAAAAGATTACATCATGCGAATGATAAAAGAAATGGTAAGAGTATTATTTTCATTAGCTTTTGGGAAAAAGTATGTTTCTGTTGAACTTGAAAAAGAAAACAAGTATGAAGTATCGGGAAAAAATTTGAAAATTTTTCTTAATATGATTGATTTAGGACAGATTAACGAAGCAGAGAACATACTTTTAGATAGCATTGACTATACAAACAAAAACGAAGTAATGGCGGTGGCTCTTTTTTATCAGTACCTTAGTGAAAAAGATAATCAGTTTTTGGAAAACAACAATTATACAAAAGAAGAAGTGCTTTCTGGTTTCAAACAATTACTTATGAAATCGGGATATAGCGATTTGCTTTATTTGCTCAAATATGATGAGTAATACAGAATTAAAAAATCAGCCTTTATAATTTTATATTTATATTCACAAAGCAGTTAGTCTACATGATTAACTGCTTTTCTTACGTCCAAAGAAAGGAGTTTATATGAAAGTATGGAAAAACTCTAAAGGTAACAGGATTCGTGCCAGTGACAAATCACTGGTCTATCATTTCTGTATCGGCTGGTTGTTGCTCCTGTTCGTTGCGGTATTCCTGCTACTGAACCTGCGACAGCTCCTTGTTACCGACTGGAAAGATTTTAACCTGCTCCATGCCGGAATCACATGGACTGCCTACAATTCCATTACGGTTCTGATAGCGACTGGTGTTTGTGCATTGGTCGTTTTTCTCTACTACCGTTACGGATATGACCGTATCAAGCGGTTGTTACACCGCCAAAAGCTGGCTCGTATGGTGCTGGAAAATAAGTGGTATGAAGCAGAAAACACCAAAGACAGCGGTTTTTTCACTGACCTGCAAAGCAGATCAAGAGAAAAAATCGTGTGGTTTCCGAAAATCTACTACCAGATGGATAATGGATTGCTCCATATCTTGTGTGAAATCACAATGGGAAAATATCAAGAACAGCTCCTGTCCTTAGAGGATAAACTGGAATCGGGGCTGTACTGTGAGCTGATCGACAAGACACTGCATGACGGCTATATCGAATACACCCTGCTCTATGATATGATAGCGAACCGTATTTCGATTGATGAAGTGATTGCTAAAAATGGCGGTCTGCGGTTAATGAAAAATCTGGTGTGGGAATATGATTCACTTCCCCATGCCCTTATCTGTGGTGGTACAGGTGGTGGAAAGACATATTTTCTATTGACCATCATTGAAGCCCTGCTTAGAACCAATGCGGATTTATACATTCTTGACCCGAAGAACGCTGACCTTGCAGACTTGGGAACGGTCATGGGAAATGTCTACCACACGAAAGACGATATGATTGACTGCGTCAATGCCTTTTATGAGGGCATGGTCACACGCTCGGAAGAAATGAAACTGCACCCGAACTACCGTACAGGGGAAAACTATGCCTATCTGGGGCTTGCTCCACAGTTCCTTATCTTTGATGAATACGTGGCTTTCCTAGAAATGCTCACGACAAAAGAAAGTACCGCCCTGTTAAGCCAACTAAAGAAAATCGTCATGCTCGGTAGACAGGCTGGATACTTTCTGATTGTGGCTTGCCAGCGTCCAGACGCAAAGTATTTCGGGGACGGTATCAGAGATAACTTTAACTTCCGTGTGGGGCTTGGTCGCATGAGCGAACTTGGCTACGGTATGCTCTTTGGAAGTGATGTGAAAAAACAGTTTTTCCAGAAGCGAATCAAAGGGCGTGGATACTGTGATGTGGGAACAAGCGTCATATCGGAATTTTACACTCCCCTTGTACCCAAAGGCTATGATTTCTTAGGTACGATTGGGGAACTTGCAGAAAGGAGAACAGAAAAAAAGGCTCTGGAACAATCCGAAGCCTTACTTTAATTTCAAGATGTCATTAGGTGTGCAGTCCAGATATTCACACAACTTTGCTAAGATGGAGAAGTCGATTCTGGTTACTTTATTTTTGCAGTAGTTGTTAAGCTGTGTTCTCTGTAAATTACAGGCTTCACAGACTTTGTTTTTACTGATATTCTTTTCCTTGAGAAGATTTTCTAAATCCATGTATACTGTCATTTTTGTTTACCTCGTCTTTTAATCAAATTATAAATATAGCTGTATTGAAAAATAAGCTGTTTTGCTATACACTTGTACTGTAATACAGGTGTACGGAGGAAATTAAAATGATAAGAAAACGGACAATAATTATAGTAATCACTATACTTCTGCTCTTGGCAGGAATCCTGTTTTACCTGCAATGGGGACGACAGATGGACGTATCTTCTTCGTCTGGCTCTGGCTCTGATAACCATTATGAGCTACGGGTGTCGGTCATACTCAACACTTTGGTCGTGACCGATCAACAGAAATGTGCGGAACAAATATTTGAAAAATGCAGGGACAACTCTTTTCACAGTGTCCGTTTCAGTTATGATATTCAGATTCCCCACGCACTTTCTGTTACGGTCTACAAGAACCAGAAAGACGCTGAATCCGGCAACTCGGCATTTAGCTTTTCCTATCGGCAGGAGAACCAGATAGACGGCACATACAATATTGTGGACAATCCAGAAAAATTTACTCTGGAAATGGACTGATTGCACACATAAGGCAGGACGGACAGGTGGCGTGCGAAGCGAAAGCCACAGGTACGGACTAGCCTTGCTGGTGTGGCGGTAGCCACGCCAGCATATATTAAGCCCCTCGGTATCTAACAGAGGGGCACAAATCACAAGGAAACATACACAAAAGTTACCGATTCTTGGCTAAAATCAAGCGTTTGGTAGCTTTTTTTACTGCTGTGACATCGGATAAAAAATGTCACAGTTTTTTCGTAAAGGGGGTATCGCACTGAATGATACAGAGTGGATACAGGATTTTGCAGACAAACGTTTGCAGTACGGTGTATCCCAGACGAAACTTGCGGTCATGGCTGGAATCAGCCGTGAACATTTAAGCCGTATCGAATCCGGCAAGGTGGCAGTCACAGAAGAAATGAAAGTAAAACTTTTGGAAGCTCTGGAAAAATTCAATCCAGAAGCACCGCTTACCATGCTGTTTGATTATGTGAGGATACGGTTTCCGACACTGGATATTGGACACATCATCAAAGATATTTTACAGCTCAATATTCAATACATGATACATGAGGACTTCGGGCATTACAGTTATACAGAACACTACTACATCGGAGATATTTTCGTATATACTTCTCCCGATGAAGAAAAAGGTGTCCTGCTGGAACTGAAAGGAAAAGGCTGTCGCCAGTTTGAAAGTTATCTGCTGGCACAGGAACGAAGCTGGTATGACTTCCTTATGGACGCACTGGTGGACGGTGGCGTGATGAAACGTCTTGACCTTGCCATCAATGACCATACAGGAATGTTGGATATTCCAGAACTGACCGAAAAATGCCGGAATGAGGAATGTGTATCGGTGTTCCGTTCCTTTAAGTCCTATGCTTCCGGCGAACTGGTCAAGCATGAGGAACAGGACAAGGCTGGTATGGGCTACACCCTGTATATCGGCTCATTGAAAAGTGAGGTGTACTTCTGTGTTTATGAAAAAAGCTATGAGCAGTACATCAAACTTGGGATTCCCATTGAGGAAGCACCGATAAAAAACAGATTTGAAATACGGTTAAAAAATGAACGTGCTTATTATGCTGTCCGTGACCTGCTGACTTACTATGACGCTGAACGGACGGCATTTTCTATTATCAACCGTTATGTACGCTTTGTGGATAAGGAAGCAGACAAGAAACGGAGCGACTGGAAATTATCTGTCCGCTGGGCGTGGTTCATTGGGGAAAACAGAGAGCCGTTAAAGCTCACGACCAAACCCGAACCCTACACACTGGACAGAACCCTACGCTGGATTCAACGGCAGGTTGACCCGACACTCAAAATGCTGGAAACAATCACAGCGAAAACAGGGATTGATTATCTGAAAGAAATCCGTAAATCCACGAAACTGACGGAAAAGCATTACAAGATAATTGAACAGCAGACCACATCTACCGAAGATGTGATTTTAGAAAAGGAGAATTGAAAATGCAACGATTATTATTTGACTTCCTGTTCTTCTCTTTAGGGGGAACAGTTGGCGTGGTTGCCATGTGTATTTTACAGGCTGGCAGACAGTCTGACAGAAAAATGATGGAACTGAAAGGAGAAAAGAAAGCATGAATTTTGGACAGAACCTTTATAACTGGTTTTTAAGCAATGCACAGAGCCTTGTGTTGATGGCGATTGTTGTTATCGGTATCTACTTGGGATTCAAGCGTGAGTTTTCCAAACTCATCGGATTCTTGGTAGTTGCCTTAGTAGCCGTTGGTCTTGTATTCAATGCGTCCGGCGTAAAAGACGTATTGTTACAGTTATTTAATAAGATTATTGGAGCGTAAAATTAAGAATCCCACATTTTGAACACAAACTTGTGGTAATATGTGGTAATATACTAATATCATTAAAATGTTTAAAGGAGATTCTTATTATGGTTAGATACAGTATTGAAATCGGACAGCAAGAACAAGATATTTTAAAAGAAATCGTTTTAGCCAGTGATAAAAATGTAAAGAAACGTAAATTTGCAACAGGGTTATCGTCTGTGATGGCTGTCATAATGTTAATATATACGATTCTTTGTTTTATGAATAGTCGTATTGGATATGGTATTATTGGATTATTATTTTCGGTTTTCTTTATCTGGATTATCATAAACGGAGCTAACACATTTCAGAAAAAAGTAATAAATATTGTTCATTCAAAGATGGATAATAAATTGACTTCGGGAAAACGTGAATATTGTTTTGATACCGATGGTATTACAGTTAGTTCTGATATCGGTAACGGGACTAATCATTGGAACGCCTTTAAATGTTGGGGGATTTTCAGAAATTACATATATATCAGAACAATAAAAAATGAAATGGTTCTTGTTAATCAAAATGATTTGTCTGAAAATGATGTAAAAGAGTTAAAATCCCTTTTGAGTCAGAATTTAAAAGAAGAAACGCTTTAATATTGTTTTAGAGTTAAGCAGTCTTTCAGTTATGATCGACTGCTTTTTTCATACTCAAAATTAGAAGAAAGGACTGAATTACGATGGAAGAATGTAGCGTATTGATTGAAACGACCAAATCAGCAGAGGATAAAACCTCTCGCTGGTTTGATTTACCCATTGATTATGAGCTGTTCCGTGACCTGCTCGGCGTGAAAGCTGACAGCAATGATTATCAGATTATAGATATGAAGCTCCCCTTTGCTGGCGACATTGTAAGGACAACTTCTGTCAGACGATTAAACAAGCTATACTTTGCTTACACGGATTTATCGCCAGAAGTTCAGCAGGCATACAAAGAGTTGATTCCTTATTGTGGCGGTGTAGAGGATTTATTGCAGAAATCAGAAGAATTTCTGTTTTATCCAGAGTGTCACAACATCATGGACGTTGCCCGCTACCGCTTGGAGCATAACATTGAATTTTCTGCTCTCTCCGAAAAGGGAAAGAAATATTTTAATCTGGAAGCCTACGCCCATGAACTGGACGAAAAAGGACGTTATGCTGTCTGCAATAATGGAATGTTTAAACTTTGACAGGTGGTATTGCTTATGGCAGAAATGAAAGTATTTGTTATCAATCTTGATGAACAGGAAAAAGATACAGGCTGTGCATGGTTTACACTTCCCTGCAACATAGAAGCATTAAAACAATCCATTGGCTTACCGCCGGACAGTGACCGTTATCTTATCAGTGATTATGATTTTCCTTTTGAAATCCTGCAAGATACAGACCTTGACCTGTTAAACAATGTCTGCCTTGCAATTTCGGAGAGTGAAATTCCACCCGAAGATATACCTGCAATTCAAAGAGAATGGTTTTCAAATCTGCAAGAGCTGGAAGCCGGACTTGGCAGTATTACATACCATCGGAACTGTTCAGATATGAAAAAAACATCAGAACATTTCTTATGTGTGCATGGCAGATTTTATGAATACAATGAGTGAAAGGAAGTGA
The DNA here is from genome assembly GCF_027690675.1 of Bariatricus sp. TF06-38A. Classification (NCBI taxonomy): domain Bacteria; kingdom Bacillati; phylum Bacillota; class Clostridia; order Lachnospirales; family Lachnospiraceae; genus Bariatricus; species Bariatricus sp. TF06-38A. The sequence continues at coordinate 81,773 of NZ_JAQFCE010000013.1, read as the reverse complement.
ACCGCTTATGATTGATGATATGCAAGTCTATATAGCCAATCTTGGCAAGTACAATGAGGGAGAACTGGTCGGGGACTGGTTCTCTTTTCCGTTGGACGAAGAAGTGATTGCAGAACGTATCGGCTTAAATGCAGAGTACGAAGAATACGCAATCCACGATACGGACAACTTCCCTATGGAGATTAGCGAATATACTTCCATCGAAGAACTGAACCGTATCTATGAGCAGTTGGAAGAATTACCAGACTACCTGCTGGACGACTTGGACAGTTTTGTATCCTATTATGGCAGTCTGGAAGAACTGGTGGAGCATAAAGACGACATCATTCTGTATTCCGGCTGTGAAACGATGACCGATTTAGCCTACTATCTGATTGATGAAGAACAGGTACTCGGAGAAATCCCGTCCTCTTTACAGAACTATATCGACTACGAAGCCTACGGGCGTGACCTCGATATAGAGGGGACATTTATTGCAACAAACGCTGGTATCTGTGAGGTACTGCGTTAAGGGCTGGCAGATCAGCACCGCCACTGGTGCTACTGTCAGCTTTTCTCTTGGGGGCAGTCTGGGAAATCCGGCTGTCCCTGTTGTTATGAAAATGAAGAAAGGAGCATTTACAAGTGAAGAAAATCCGAAGTTATACAAGTATCTGGAACGTGGAAAAGGTACTGTATGCCATCAATGATGTAAACCTGCCATTCCCTGTAACCTTTACCCAGATTACATGGTTTGTACTGACGGAATTTATCATCATTCTGTTTGCAGATGTACCGCCACTTTCCATGATTGAGGGAGCATTTTTAAAATATTTCGGGATTCCCGTTGCCCTCACATGGTTTATGTCACAGAAAACCTTTGACGGGAAAAAGCCATACAGTTACATCAAGACGATGGTGCTGTATGCTCTGCGTCCCAAAGTGACTTATGCCGGAAAAGCCGTGAACCTGCATAAGCAGAAATTTGAGGAAACTATCACGGCAGTAAGGAGTGTGACCTATGTTCCCGATTAAATATATCGACAATAACCTTGTCTGGAATAAGGACAATGAGGTGTTCGCCTACTATGAGCTGATACCGTACAATTATTCATTCTTATCCCCAGAACAGAAATACCTTGTGCATGACAGCTTCCGTCAGCTTATCGCACAGTCCCGTGAGGGAAAGATTCATGCGTTGCAGATTGCAACCGAAAGTTCAATCCGAAGCATACAGGAACAGTCAAAGAAGCTGGTCACTGGAAAGCTCCATGAGATAGCAATCCAAAAGATAGACGACCAGACCGAAGCCCTTGTATCCATGATAGGCGACAATCAAGTTGATTACCGTTTCTTTCTGGGATTCAAGCTCATGGTCACAGAGGACGAAGTCAATCTGAAGAACATCAAAAAATCGGTATTTCTGACATTCCGTGAGTTTTTGAACGAGGTAAGACACACGCTGATGAATGACTTTGTTTCCATGAGCAATGATGAAATCAACCGTTATGTGAAGATGGAGAAGTTATTGGAAAATAAAATCTCCCGTAGGTTCAAAATCCGCCGACTGGAAGCCAAAGACTTTGCGTATCTGATGGAACACCTCTACGGCAGGGACGGGATAGCCTATGAAGATTATGTGTATCCTCTGCCAAAAAGAAAATTAAAAAGGGAAACACTGATTAAGTATTATGACCTTATCCGTCCTACCCGTTGTGTGGTGGAAGAAAGCCAGCGATATTTGCGTCTGGAACATGAGGACAGTGAAAGTTATGTGTCCTACTTTACGGTCAATGCCATTGTCGGGGAGCTGGACTTCCCATCATCGGAAATCTTTTATTTCCAGCAACAGCAGTTCACATTCCCTGTGGATACGTCCATGAATGTTGAGATTGTCGGAAATAAAAAAGCCTTAACTACTGTCCGCAACAAAAAAAAGGAATTAAAGGACTTGGACAATCACGCCTATCAAGCCGGAAATGAAACAAGTTCAAATGTGGTGGAAGCCTTAGACAGTGTCGATGAACTGGAAACAGATTTAGACCAGAGCAAGGAAAGTATGTATAAGTTAAGTTACGTCATACGGGTGTCTGCACCCGATCTTGACGAACTGAAACGCCGTTGCGATGAGGTTAAGGATTTTTACGATGATTTGAACGTGAAGCTGGTACGCCCTGCCGGAGATATGATGGGACTGCATGGAGAATTTCTTCCAGCCAGCAAGCGTTATATCAATGATTATATCCAGTATGTGAAATCCGATTTTTTAGCCGGACTTGGTTTCGGTGCTACCCAGATGTTGGGAGAAAATACAGGAATCTATATCGGATATTCCGTGGATACAGGAAGAAATGTCTACCTGCAACCGTCCCTTGCCAGTCAAGGGATAAAAGGTACGGTCACAAATGCGTTGGCTTCTGCCTTTGTCGGTTCGCTTGGTGGTGGAAAATCATTCTGTAATAACCTGCTGGTGTATTATTCCGTCCTGTTCGGGGGACAGGCAGTTATCCTAGACCCGAAAAGTGAGCGTGGAAACTGGAAAGAAACACTGCCGGAGATTGCAGAGGAAATCAACATTGTAAATCTTACCAGCGACAAGGAAAATGCAGGGCTTCTTGACCCGTTTGTAATTATGAAAGATAAAGAGGACGGAGCTACACTGGCAAAAGAAATTTTAACATTTTTAACAGGTATCTCAACCCGTGATGGAGACAAGTTCCCTGTGCTTATCAGTGCAATCAGCAAAGTATCAGAAAGTGAACAAAGAGGATTGCTAAATGTTATCACAGAATTACGGAAAGAAAATACGCCTATTGCAAACCATATCGCAAATCATATTGACAGTTTTACAAATTATGATTTTGCACACCTGCTCTTTTCAGACGGAACAGCGAAAAATACTATCAGTCTGGATAACCAGCTCAATATCATACAGGTTGCGGATTTGGTTCTGCCGGATAAAGATACTACTTTTGACGAATACACGACCATTGAATTATTATCGGTGGCAATGTTGATTGTAATATCTACCTTTGCCTTAGACTTTATCCATTCAGACCGAAGCATTTTTAAGATTGTAGACCTTGATGAAGCATGGGCGTTCTTAAATGTGGCACAGGGCGAAACCCTCTCAAATAAGCTGGTGCGTGCTGGTAGAGCCATGAACGCCGGAGTTTATTTCGTGACACAATCCTCTGGGGACGTATCGAAAGAAAGCCTAAAAAATAACATCGGTTTAAAGTTTGCGTTCCGCTCCACAGATACCAATGAAATCAAACAGACCTTAGAGTTTTTCGGACTGGACAGTGAGGACGAAAACAACCAGAAACGGTTGAGGGATTTGGAGAACGGACAATGTTTAATGCAGGATTTATACGGGCGTGTGGGTGTGGTACAGATACACCCTGTCTTTGTAGAACTGCTTCATGCCTTTGATACCAGACCGCCGATAAAAAGTGAGGTGGATTTGGAATGATGAAATCTGTCACAAAAGAAAAGGTATTCCATGTACTGAAACTGGTTCTGCTTGCCGTGACCGTCACGCTGGTACTGCTGTCCCTGCTTGGGACAGTAGCTCATGCGTCTGGACTGGTCGATGATACGGTCAATGCAGACAACCTGTATTCAAAGTATCCGCTTTCCAATTATCAGCTTGATTTCTATGTGGACAATAGCTGGTCATGGCTTCCGTGGAACTGGCTGGACGGCATTGGAAAATCGGTGCAGTACGGGCTTTACTGTATCACAAATTTTGTCTGGACAATCAGCCTGTATCTTAGCAATGCCACAGGATATGTGGTGCAACAGGCGTATAAGCTGGACTTTATCAATGACATGGCTGACAGTATCGGGAAAAGTATCCAGACACTTGCCGGAGTGACCGAAAACGGATTTTCCAGCAGTGGATTCTATGTGGGATTCCTGCTCATTATCATTCTGATTGTAGGTGTTTATATCGCCTATACAGGGCTTCTCAAACGGGAAACAAGCAAGGCACTTCACGCTGTTATCAACTTTGTGATGGTGTTCATTGTGTCTGCGTCCTTTATTGCTTATGCTCCCAACTATATCCAGAAAATCAATGATTTCAGTTCGGACATCAGCACCGCTTCTCTGGACTTGGGGACAAAAATCATGCTCCCCGATTCACAAAGCAAAGGGAAAGACAGCGTAGACCTTATCCGTGACAGCCTGTTTTCGATACAGGTAGAAAAACCGTGGCTGTTGTTACAGTTCGGGAACAGTGATACCGAAGAAATCGGGGCTGACCGTGTGGAAGCTCTGGTATCTGCCAGTCCGTCAGACGAAGATGGAGAAACAAGGGAAAATGTTGTCAAAACAGAGATTGAAGATAACGACAATGACAACCTTACCATTCCACAGGTCGTCAACCGTCTGGGTATGGTGTTCTTCCTGCTCATTTTCAATCTCGGTATCACAATCTTTATCTTCCTGCTTACCGGCATGATGTTATTTTCCCAGATACTATTTATCATATATGCCATGTTTTTACCTGTCAGTTTTTTACTGTCCATGATACCGACCTATGAGAACATGGCGAAACAGGCAGTTGTCCGTGTGTTCAACGCCATTATGACAAGAGCCGGAATTACGCTGATTGTGACCGTGGCATTTTCGATTTCCAGTATGTTCTACAACATTTCCACGGACTATCCGTTCTTCATGGTGGCGTTTTTGCAGATAATCTGTTTTGCCGGAATCTACATGAAGCTCGGAGAACTAATGAGTATGTTCAGCCTTAATGCCAATGACAGCCAGCAGATAGGTCGCCGGATATTCCGTAGACCGATGGTGTTCATGCGACACAGGGCAAGACGTATGGAACGCCGACTTGCAAGGGCTGTGGGTACAGGAAGTATGGTCGGAGCTGGTGCTGGTGCAGTCGCTGGTTCTGCTTATAATCACTCTCGTTCTACACATAAAAATACGCCAGCCAGACCACAAAGGAATAATGAGGTTTCCATGGGAAGCCGTGTCGGTTCTGCGGTAGGTGCTGTGATGGATACGAAAAATAAAGTCCGTGACAGTGCTTCTTCTCTGAAAGAAAATGTGAAAGACTTACCGACACAGGCTGGTTATGCCGTCCATTCTGCCAAACAGAAAGCAAAGGATAATGTATCTGACTTTAAGCGTGGCATTGTAGAAGAACGGGAAAACCGACAGGAACAGCGTACACAGAAACGCAATCTGCATAGGGAAAATATCTCACAGAAAAAACAGGAATTACAGAAAGCACAGGAAGCAAGACAGAATGTTCATGCGAATGGATCAGCGACAGTCGGAGCTACCAGAAGCCATGAACGCCCTGTTGCCACACCTGTTCCAAAACCTGCACAGGCAGATACGGTTGCAAAGCCGGAAAGGAAACGTCCTGCTACTTCCCCTGTGATAAAAAATGCAGAAGTCAAAGTTGGAAAAGAAACTGTCCGAACCAATATCAGACAGGAACAGCAGGTCACACCTGTTGTCAGAACGAACCAACCGAAAGTAACAGAAACCACCAACAATGCGAAAAAATCAACGGTACAGAAAACACAGGTCAATCAAAAACAAAACCGTAAAATTGTTAGGAAGCCATCAGAGAAAGGACGGAAAAAATGAGATTAAAGCGTATCCTTATCATAGGTACGATATTTCCTGTCCTTTTCTCCATCGTCCTCTTTTTCGGGATACTGATTTCCGGCGAAGATGATGACAACGCTAACAGCTATTCGGCGGTCTACTCTGGCATGAACCTGTCAGCAGATGTCCTCAAACATCAGCCGATAGTAGAAAGATACGCCAGAGAAAACGGTATCTTGGAGTATGTGAACGTCCTGCTTGCCATCATACAGGTGGAAAGTGGCGGTACGGCTACCGATGTCATGCAGTCCAGTGAAAGTCTGGGACTACCGCCAAACTCATTAAGTACGGAAGAATCCATTAAGCAGGGATGTAAATATTTTGCGTCCCTGCTTTCTTCCTGTAAAGCCAAAGGTATGAATGACATTGACGTGGTCATTCAATCTTATAACTATGGTGGTGGCTATGCAGACTATGTGGCGAAGAACGGGAAAAAGCACAGCTTCAACCTTGCAGAGAATTTCGCAAAGAATAAATCCGGCGGTATAAAAGTGACCTATACGAACCCGATAGCAGTCAGTAAAAATGGTGGCTGGCGTTATAACTACGGGAATATGTTTTATGTGGAGCTGGTCAACCAATATCTGACTGTAAAGCAGTTCAGCAACGCAACCGTACAGGCGGTTATGAATGAAGCATTGAAATATCAAGGCTGGAAATATGTCTATGGTGGCAGTAATCCGAACACCTCTTTTGACTGTTCTGGTCTTACCCAGTGGTGTTACGGAAAAGCCGGAATTAGTTTGCCACGAACCGCACAGGCACAGTATGACACAACACAGCATATTCCATTGTCACAGGCACAGGCTGGCGATTTGGTCTTTTTCCATTCCACTTACAATACCAGCGACTATGTTACCCATGTAGGAATCTATGTGGGAAACAATCAGATGTATCATGCCGGAAATCCAATCGGCTATACCGATTTGACCTCTGCCTACTGGCAACAGCATATCATTTGTGCCGGAAGAATCAAACAATAGAAAGGACTTGAAATATGTTTAAGAAGAAAGAAAAAACAGAGAAAGCACCTAAGAATAAGAAAGTGCGTACCATGAAAGTCGGGACACATAAAAAATCTGTCCTGTTGTTGTGGGCGGTGCTTTTAGCAAGTACCAGTTTTGGTGTATATAAGAACTTTACTGCCATTGACACCCACACGGTACACGAAAAAGAAATCATTCAGCTAAGATTGAACGATACTAATGGTATTGAGAATTTCGTCAAGAACTTTGCGAAAGCCTACTACTCATGGGATACCAGCAAGGAAGCCATTGAAGCAAGAACAACGGAAATCAGTAAATACCTTACCAAAGAATTACAGGACTTGAACGCTGATACCATCAGAACCGATATACCAACCAGTGCTACTGTTACAAATGTGCTGGTCTGGAACGTGGGACAGTCTGGAACGGACGATTTTACTGTTGCCTACGAAGTAGATCAGCAGGTAAAAGAGGGCGAACAGACACAGGCAGTCACAGAAAACTACACAGTGACCGTTCATGTGGATAAGGACGGTGCAATGGTCATTACCCAGAATCCGACACTTGCTCCGGCAATACAGAAATCAAAGTATGAACCGAAAGCACAGGAAGCCGATGTCAGTGTCAGCTCCGATACTGTCAAGGACGCTACCGCTTTCTTGGAAACATTCTTTAAACTCTATCCGACAGCTACGGAAAAAGAACTTGCCTATTATGTCAAAGACGGCGTGCTTGCTCCTGTATCTGGCGATTATGTATTTTCAGAACTGGTAAATCCTGTCTTTACCAAAGATGGCGATAATCTCAAAGTTAGCGTGTCCGTAAAATATCTGGATAACAAGTCGAAAATGACGCAAATCTCACAGTATGACCTTGTGCTTCATAAGGACGATAACTGGAAGATTGTAGGATAAATATTACAGCAGAATAGTATGGAAAGTTATTATTTAATCTATACTATTCTGCAATCTATTATAATATCTTAAGGCAATTTCTAAAGCGATAAATATGTAGAAAAATGCATAAGTACTGTGTATAATGAAGAAAAAGACAAATCGGAATTTACGGAGGAAACAAATGTGGAAGATAATAAATCAACTACTGTCAAGAAAACGGTAAAATCAGGAATAACTTTTGGAAGTGCGTTAGCTATGGTTATTAGTTATACAACGTGGAAGTCTGTCGGTTGGGCAATTTTTCATGGATTACTTAGTTGGGTGTATGTCATATATTTCCTTTTGCGTTACTAAATCGAAGTTTGTAGAATTAAGAAAATCGGAAGTTTTAAAGGAGAAATACTATGGGATTATTTGGTAAAAGCAAAAAAGAACGAGAAAAAGAATACATGAACAAATTAGATGTTCCATCGTGTTTAAAAGAAAATTTTGAATTGATTATTGATGATGCATTTACAATTATGGGGGTTGGAACAGTTGCCACAGGAAACATATTAATAGGGATGTGCAGAGAAGGGGAAAATGCGTGTATTTATAAAGCAAATGGAGATATCTTAGAATCCAGAATTACTACTGTCGATGTACATACAAAAGAACGAAAAGCAAATGGTTGTGGATATAAAACAGAGCATGTTGGACTTGGGTTACGAGGAATTTCCAAGGAACAATTAGAAAAAGGCGATAAAGTAATTGTAAAAAATGCCAATATGTATGGAATGTAATTACAAATTCCCGTTTATTGGGAAGTCGTAGAGAACGAAAAATCGGAATTTATAAGGAACTGATAATATGAAAGGATTTGAGCGAAAAAATCAATTATTTTCCCTTTGCGGATTGAATTGTGGGTTATGCCCTATGTTTTTAGGAAAGCACTGTGGCGGTTGCGGGAATGGTAATCAATCGTGCGGAATTGCTAAGTGTAGCCTTGAACATGGTAAAATTGAATATTGTTATGAATGTGAAAGTTATCCATGTGAAAAATATCGGTATATTGATAAATATGATTCTTTTATAACTCATAAACGCCAAAAAGCAGACTTGAAAATGATACAGGACATTGGTGTTGAACAGTATAATCTTCAACAACGGGAAAAAATGCAAATTCTTTCTCATTTACTTGCTAACTATAATGACGGTCGCAGAAAAAATTTCTTCTGTGTAGCAGTCAATTTATTAGAGCTTTCAGAATTACAAGAAGCTATGAAACAAATACAACAAAATGATGAATTGTCTGTCTTGTCCGTCAAAGAACAATGTTCATATATAGTTGATATACTTCAAAAAATTGCTGATAGAAGAAATATAGAGCTAAAACTTATTAAAAAGTAGTTTGTAAATTTCAGCTTGTAGAGCTGAACAACCAAAGTTTGAAAGGAAAATGTATAATGACCAAAGAACAAATAATTGAAGAACTAAAAAAATCAGCAAAGCCTTATGAAGAGTATTATCTTGATGATGAAATATTAAGTGCTATGCTTTCATATCAAAATCCTTATGAATTTGTAGAGCCAATTTTAGAAATTATATCCACTAATCCCTCAGTTAATTTTGGAATGCCCGGTGATTTAGTTCATTTTGTAGAAAAGTTCTATAAAAAGGGATATGAAGAATTGTTAATCAATTCCGTCAGAAAAAATCCAACTTCACATAACATTTTAATGCTTCACCGTTGCTATAATGATATAAAAAATCCAAACCGTAATGAATTTGCAAAAGTTGTTAAAACACTAAAGAATGACAAATCAGTCTCCAGCGAAATCAAGAATATCATTGATGAGTATGATTGGGATTAAATTTCTTCAGAAAGGTTGTGGTTAAATGTTGGGTATCAAAAAACGAGATACAAAACAAGTTTTTAAAGCGATTGCACATCAACAGGGTGTTTCTGTATCAGAAGTAAAGGAACGTATTCAGTCAACCATTGATGAAATGTATTACAGCGATGACCCAGATGTGCAAGCTGAATTTTCAAGTTATTTCGGAAAGAAACGCCCTACACCAGAAGAATACGTTTATACGATGGCAACAAAAATTAAATACTAATTTATAAGAAATCACCATTTCCTTAACCTGTACATTAAGTGTGCAGGTCTTTTTTTGTCGTTTTTTATCGAATTGAACAATTTTTGCCTTTCTCGTCGGCTATATAGTGAGGGCAAGTATAAATTTTATCTAAAATAGCGATTATTTTTTTCAAATCACTTAGCAACTGCCCTGTTTTTTTCTTATATGGAGTGGAAAGAGGGATAGATACAAAACAGCACAGGGAGGAGGTGAGAACGTGAAACCATCTGACTTCCAGAAAACTGTAATGTGTCGTTTTGATAGTTGTTTAAAAAAAACTGTTTTCGGAGTTGTAAAGGATTACTACAAAGAGTTGAAAAAGAATCAAGCAGAAGCTATCCCCTTTTGTGAGCTTCCCGACATTATCATAGATAAAGTTGCTATATGGGATACATATAAAACGGATTACACGACTTTCAATATATGTGGACATGACATTTATGTATATGACGATGAGCTGGCAAAAGTCATTAAACAATTATCTGACCGTTACCGTGAAAATGTACTTATGTACTATTTCTTGGATATGAGTGATACGGAAATTGCAAAATTGCAGAATATATCCCGAAGTGGTGTATTTCAAAACCGACACTATGCATTAAAACAAATGAAAAAGTCATTAGAGGAGGAAAATTAGTATTTGAAACAAAAACGTTCGTATAAGAAGCCATCATTTTATGTGATTTCATCGGCTATGGACGGCGACAAAATTTCCATTGATAAAATCTTAGATTTCTATGACCCGTATATATCAAAAAGCTGTATTCGCCCATTATATGATGAATACGGAAATGTATATATCGCTGTGGATATGGAATTAAAAGGTCGTATCAGAGAAGCCATTATGAAAATGATATTGGAATTTGACATAAAAATTGAATAGGTAATATCTGCGGAACGCTTCATATAAGCACTTCCCTCTTTCCTGTTCCGCTTACTTCTTAGCTTGTCATTCTGTATCAGTCTATTTAACAAAACAGATTGATACAGGCTGACAAGAGCCTAATAGTTCTTTGACAACTGAATAATGCAGACAGATACGTTTGTGCTTGCAGTGAGCCATCAGAGATTGTACGCCGTGACTTTTCCAATCGGGAGATAGCGATTCATGCAATGATCTGGGAGCGACCGTTGGAAAAGTCGTTCTGCCATGACCTGTAACACAGGATAATGATACACCCGTATGACACGGTTCAGCCCACAGGAATGGGAATGGTTGAGATACCAGTGGAGCTTGCCAAAGCCATTTGTCTGCATATAAAAAGTATTAGCAAAAGTGTTAGCAACGGCAAAAAACATATCCGCAAGAGTTATTGATATGCTATAATGACCTTGTTAAACGTATGTATTTTGCTGTTATCACACGGAAAGGAGTTATTATTACTCGTGATAAGTGATACATCAAATACAGAAACTCCTAAAAAGGAGAAAAAGACATATACAGTAGAGGAAATTGCAGAACAATTATGTGTGAGTAAAAAAGTGGCTTACGCATTGGTTAAAAGTGGACAGTTCGCTTATGTTCGTGCTGGTAGAGCCATACGGGTATCTAAAGATTCTTTCGATAAATGGTTAAATCAAAATTAACTGTTAAGGAGAGAATATATTATGGCTTCAATCAAAAAAAGAAAATCAACATTTTCCGTTATTTACTGGTATTTAGACAATGCAGGAGAACGTAAACAGAAATGGGATACGTTAGAGACAAAGAAAGAAGCAAAGCAGAGAAAAGCATTTGTTGAGTATTATCAAGAAAAATATGGTTATGTGATTGTTCCCTTAGAGGAACAGTTTGCACGCCAAATTGATGAATCGAAAAAAGAACTTGATAGTACCGATGAAGATATTACGCTTTGTGACTTTTTAAAAATATTTGTCAATCTCTATGGTACGTCAAAATGGTCGCCTAGTACATTTAGTAGTAAGGTCGGTACTATCGAAAATTACATCAATCCACTTATCGGGGATTGGAAGTTAAATGAGATTACCACAAAGAAATTATCTGCCTACTACAACGATTTATTGAGTGTTCCAGAAGTACCCAGAGCTAACAGAAAAGCTACTGGACGTTGCGTACAACCTGCCAATATCAAGAAAATACACGACATTATACGCTGTGCATTAAATCAAGCAATCCGTTGGGAATATATTGATACCAACAAGCGTAACCCTGCTTCATTAGCAACGCTTCCTAAAGTTCCTAAGGTAAAAAGAAAAGTATGGAGTGTAGATACATTCCGTGAAGCAATTCAGCAGTCAGACGACGATTTATTAACCATCTGTATGCATTTGGCGTTTTCCTGCTCAATGCGTATTGGAGAAATTACAGGTCTTACATGGGAAGATGTAGTTATTGATGAACAATCCATTGCAACGAATAACGCAAGGGTAATCATCAATAAAGAGCTTTCCAGAGTAAATGCACAAGCTATGCAGAAATTAAAGGAAAAAGATATTATCAAGATTTTTCCGACACAGAAACCGCATTGCACAACAAGGCTTGTATTAAAAACACCAAAGACAGAAACAAGTAATCGTACCGTATGGTTGCCAAAGACGGTTGCAGAATTACTGGTGCAATATCAAAAAGACCAAAAGGAATTACAGGAATTTCTAGGAGACGCTTATAACAATTACAACCTTGTTATAGCTTTGGAAAATGGAAATCCCGTTGAGAGTAGAATTGTGAGAGACAGATTTCAAAAGTTATGCGAACAAAATGGCTATGAACAAGTTGTTTTCCACAGTCTGCGTCATTTATCCACAGGATACAAATTGAAAATGACCAACGGCGATGTAAAATCAGTACAAGGCGATACAGGTCATGCAGAAGCAGAAATGGTTACAGACGTTTATTCAGAAATCATAGATGAAGATAGACGTTACAATGCTCAAAAGATGGACGAACAATTTTATTCCACTCTAAACCATGATTCAGAAATGCAACCACAAAATGAGGAAGTTCAGCCAGAAAACAACGGCTTATCAGACAGTGATATGGAGCTTTTACAGCTTTTAAAATCACTTACGCCAGAGATGAAAGCAATGCTTTTGAAACAATCAGCTTCAAAGTAATTTTTCAAAAGTGTTAGCAAATCTTCAAAAATCTGCTGATATTTTTTCAAAATAAAAAAAGTGTTAGCAAACTCTTCTACTCAAACAGTCATAAAAATATCGAATTACAAATTCTGAAAATCAAAAGAAATTGCAAAATATAAATTGAATATGTTCTTATCCGACAGGTTATAAGCCAAAAACAAAAGAAGCTGAAAACCTCGATAAATCAAGGCTTTCAGCGTTGTTTGCTGGCGTCCCAGACAGGAATCGAACCTGCGACGTTTCGCTTAGGAGAGCTCCAACCTATTGTCACTCTCTGTCAATCTGAGGTAAGGTAAACCCATATGGGACACTATTAAAAACTGTTTCCGATTCAATTTGAGTTATTCTGAATACCCCCTCTGTCAAGCTCTGTAAAGCTCTGAAAGTTAGCTGATTGTTTGCTCCAGCTAATAATCGGGGAATGCCTTGATATTACCATCGACATCTGTTATATGACCACCATGCTTCGTACGTTCGATCATGGTAAACAGTATTCAATTAAACTTCCTATCGAAAGCACAAGATATTTTCTTGTCTACAATTAATATACCGCATACGAGACGGTTTGTCCATGCGTTTTTGACTGGCAAATTTTATTCATTAAAAATTTCTGTAACCTTTTCTGTAACGGAATCGAAGAACTTCTAAAAGTCTTTTCTGTTCATCTACATTGGCTTCGAGAAATAATTCCTGTCTGCCTTGTGTTCGTGTATGCTACCAACTATTTGAATTTAAAGATTCATTTATTGATTCATTTGAAGCTTTATTTGTATTATTATTCCGATACTTATTTCTTATATCGTTGCGAATTGTTTTTCCACTAAAATTACACTATTTTTTCACTATTTTTCATTACTTCATCGTCTTTGCCAGTGAATTGAGCAACGCCCGCATCTCTGGATTAGCCAATACTTTTGCCAAAAGTTCCGGATCGACTTCATCAGCAACAGGTGCATTATTATTTTCCTGCTGTACATGCATCTGTGGATCCAGATTCTTTTTCTCATAAAATGCTTCTTCAAAAAGCTCTGCATTTTTCCTTCTGTCATCATCCAGAATATGAGAGTACACATCTGTAACCATATTGACCTGAGCATGGCCAGAATCACCCTGTACCGCCTTGATGTCTCCACCATTCAGTTTCAGCTTATAAGTAACACTGCTATGACGAAAACTGTGAAATACAACCGGTGGGAGATTATAGTCCTCGATCAATTTCTTTAAAGGGCCACGGATTGCTCCATCACCAAGAGGAAGACCAAAGGTACTTGCCATAACCAGGTTATAGTCCATATATTCGTCACCCAGGATTTCTTTCATTTCATCCTGCTCAGCTTTCCAGTCTACAAGCATATTAGCAACGCTCTTCGGTAAGAATATCTTACGTACACTACTTTCTGTCTTCGGTGTTTTCAGAATACGGACCGTAGAATTCTTCTTATGATTTGTCGGGAATACCAGCAACACATCTTTTCCATCCAGTGCGTTCAAAGATTCTTTTCTTATACGCTGTGATTCTTTATTGATGAAGACATATGCGCGATTTTCTTCAATTGCCTCAGGAGAGATATCTACACAATCCCAGGTAAGACCAAGCAGCTCACCAATTCGTAAAGAGCATGAGAACGATAGATTTATTGCGAGCTTTAATCGTTCATCTTCACAGACACTAAGCGCATACATCAATGTATCCGCTGTCCAGATGTCTCTTTTTTGTGATTTATGTTTTGGTACAGTCGCATGAGTGCAGGGATTCTTCTCCATCAATTCCCATTTCACTGCCTGTTCGAAACAGTTTCTAAGCAGCTTATTAACATCCCTGACCGTACTGGACGATACAAATTCATTTCGACTGGTTTTATTTAATGGATTGATAACTGCACGTCTCTTCAAAAGACTCTGATAATATCTTTCGATGAATCGGGTATTAATCTCTGACAGCTTTGCATCACCAATGATTGGAAGAATATAGTTGTTGATAAGAGAGACATTTCCTTCGTATGTAGAAAGCGCCCAGTTTTCTTTTCCATACAGTGCAACATATTCTGTAATAAGCTCGTCCAGTGTTTTGCATTTACGGACGACAAATGATCCCATCTCTTTTTTATATTCAATTTCTTTTTTTCTTCTCTTGGCTTCGGCTTTCGTTTCATAGGTTTCCCATTTCTGTTTTCTCTCGCCTTTTTCATTCGTATAAGAATAGATTACATTGAATTTTCCGTTTCGTTCTCTTATTGATGCCATATTATTGCATGCTCCTTTCCAATTCTCTTTGTTCCATCCAGTCCTCAAATTCATCCCGAAGGATCCTAACTCGACTGCCAACTTTTATTACTGTGAACTTTCCTTTATCCGCCCATTTGTTGATCATGCTTCTGCTGACCTTTGCCAGATAGGAAGCTTCATCAAAAGTAAGATACTTTATATTTCCATTGCTTCCTCGTATTCCGGTCTGTGATAATTTCTTCCGCCGGAAATTAGCCAGGGCAATATTCTGTTCCTGTGCAAGTTCTTCATAATCATTCGATGGATCCAGCTTATACCGGTCCTGACCTTCCAGGAATTTTTGAAAACTCTCTTTTGTGATCCTTTTCTTTTCTGCAATCACAATGAATTCAAAAAAATGACTATACTTTGGATTATCAAGAATTGTATATACTGCACTTCTGGTTGTTCCAAGCAGCTGTGCCATCTCAGGCATCGTAATAGTTGCCTCTTCCAGAAGAGCGTCTTTTTCTCTGTCTTCCTTTGTTCGATACCGGGACTGGCTTTTATACCAGTTCTGAAAAGATTCTTTTGGTATTCGTTTCCAGTAATCGACAATAACCGTTTCCATTTGATTTTTCTTGAGTAATTCATAAACAAGATACTCATCAACACCCAACAGATCCGCAACTTCCTTAACCGAATAGGACCAGGATTTTAATTCTTTCCCTGGTTCTTCTCCGGTAACTTTATGATATTTAATCTGATTGGCGTACCATTTTTCAAAGCTGGCAATATTGATTCGTATCTTTCCGGCAATCTCTTTTGATTCAAAAACATTTTTATGCACCAGCCAGTATCGATCTGTCTTTTTTAATCCCAGCAGCTTTCCCATTTCCGGCACTGTCATCCAGGTCCTCTTTTGTGTTGGACGCCGTTTGTAGGGACTTTCTTCTGAAATCTTCGAAATGATTTCCTCAACATCGTCCATTTCCGGAATTTCTTTTTGTTTCATAATTGCTGTTTCCATTTATTCTTCACTTCCTGTCTTTTTAGTGTTAGTGTTTTTTCTTATATCATATCTCATATCCAGAAAAAAATTTAGGATGTCGATTGCAGACAAAATCTGCCTGATCAACACCCTGTTTTTTACTGTTCCAAGTTATCGAGCCAGTCATCGAAACTCTTCTTAGAGATGCGATACTTTCCGCCATCCAACTGGATCCACCGGAATTCCTTTTTCTTCAAAAGGTTATAAATAGTAGGTCTGCTGACTCCTAAGATTTCCTGTAACTCTTGAACTGTATAACATCTTTTCTCTGACATTTCTTTATCCTCTTTTCTTTGAAATATGAAAGAAAAATTATCCCTTCATATAACGAAACGCTCAGAGCATGTTTTACAGTGGTCAAAAGCAAATTTTTTTACTTTTTTTCCTACGAGTCTTCTTGCGAATTTTTTAATACCACTCGTAAGAAACTCGTAACATTAAATTTTTCAGTAAAGAAAAAAAGCATATGGAATTGAATCCATACACTCTATGATTACTGGAACTTTATTTCATTTTTAATTCAACAAACTTTTGTTTATTTCGTTCTTAAGTTCATCTTTATTCTCGTATGTTCTCACTATCGGAATCGTACTCTGTCTGTTCTACATAATCTGCGGAACAGTCTCGTTTGTACGGATAAAAAAATAAACTGAGCCACGGCTGTTCCAACATGAAATCAGACGTGGCCTTATTTATATCATTTCACTCTTTTTTGAAATAGAACAACACCACAGCAACAACTCAAATCGACTTAAAATTCCAGACTATTCGCATTCAGCAAGAAATACTTCATTCCCATGATGACAAAACCTTCATCATTTCTCCAAGGCTTTTTGCTGCCATTTACAATGACGATCTTCTTGAAAGAGTCCGGGATATTACGCAGAGAATTGAACTCCTGCGTCTGTTTTTCTTCCGAAGTCATGTCATATGCAACCTGGATATAGTATCTCTGGTTTCCTTGATTCACCACAAAGTCAACCTCCAACTGCTTGCGAACACGTTTGCCTTCTTTATCCTTATCGAAGATATCCACGACACCCACATCAACATTGTAGCCACGGATCAGCAGCTCGTTATAAACAATGTTCTCCATGATATGAGTAGGCTCCTGCTGTCTGAAATTCAGACGTGCATTTCTCAGTCCCAGATCAGTAAAGTAGTATTTCAGATTTGCACCGATATACTTTCTGCCCTTAATATCGTATCGGCTTGCCTTGGAAATCAAAAAGGCATCTGTCAAATGGTCGATATGCTTGGAGATGGTTTTATTAGTATAAGTCATCTGGCGCTCACTGGCAAAGGTATTGGCAATCTTTGAAGGGTTGGTCGGTGCGCCGATTGCAGATGCAAGCACATCAATCAGAATCCCAATCTCATCCACGTTCTGAATCTTATTTCTTTCAATAACATCCTTCAGATAGACATTTGCAAAGATGTTCTTCAGATAGTCCGCTTTCTGTCGTTCGCTCTGGAAACTTACGATCTGCGGCAATCCTCCGTAGATCATGTAGTCATCCCAGGCATCATCATAATCGCCGTCATAGACAGAATAAAACTCTGCAAAGGAGAGAGGGTAGATTCTAATCTCATCACCTCTGCCACGGAATTCGGTCACAATGTCGCTGGACAGGAACTTGGAATTACTTCCGGTGACATACACATCAATATTGCTAATGCGGAGCAGGCTGTTCAGCACTTCCTCAAATCGTGGCATGAACTGCACTTCATCCAAAAGGAGATAATACTTCCCGTCGTCTTTCATGGCATCCTTGATGTACTTGAAGCATACCTTGGGATCTCTTAATTCCTCGTTCTCAATACCATCCAATGCAATTTCAATAATATGATCAACATCAACGCCGTTCTCCAGTAAGTATCTCTTAAAGATGGTAAACAGCAAAAAGGATTTGCCACATCTACGAATGCCGGTAATCACCTTTATCATTCCATTATCTTTTCGCTCGATCAGCTGCTGTAGGTAAGCGTCTCTTTTAATCTCCATCGTTACACTCCCCATTTCCGTGCACCTACACACTTTTTAGTAATGAGATTCTATCACAGAACGACCTGAATTTCAATATGTATTCCTATTTTATGTGCATCTACACATTTTTATGTAATGTTGATAAATATATTTTCAGATTTTTTTGATTGCAGTGTCTATAATCGATTACTCCAATCGTTATTATAGGTAGACAACAAAAAGAAGATGGTTCCGATGTTTCATTAAATATGTTCGTTAAGGACAGCAATTTGACACTGCTGTCCTTTCTTTTATAAAATTGCAGTACACAGAAAAAAGCTGTAAAATGAAAAATATATTTGTCCTTGTAACAATTCTCGGACATTTGCCTGTTATACTATCTGCAAAAAGAAAAGGAAGTGACAATATGAAGCAGATTTTAATTGTCGAAGACGATAATCTTTTGAATAAAACGCTTACTTATAATTTGGAATTGGACGGTTACACAATAACTTCTGTTCTGAATGCAAGGACAGCCGCTGAATCATTAAAAACAAACATTTTTGATTTGGTATTGCTGGATATAAATTTACCAGACGGAAATGGTTATGACCTATGCCGTCTTATCAAGCCAGAGCATCCTGATACAGTAGTTATATTTCTAACTGCCAACGATCAGGAAAGCGATCAGATACGAGGATATGAAGCTGGTGCAGTGGATTATATCACGAAACCTTTTTCGATTAGTGCTTTGCAGCGAAAGATCAAAGCCATGTTCGCTATGTTGGAACATCACAAACCAGCTAAGGATATTTACGAGGATGGCAGCCTGTTTCTGGATTTTTCGGAACAATTTGCAAGCTTGAACGGGAAACCATTAGCGCTTTCTGCGATGGAATATAAAATGCTGAACCTATTTCTTAAAAATCCGAAGCAGGTACTTACCCGCCAACAACTTTTGGAAAGGCTGTGGGACATTGATGAAAAATATGTAGATGAACATACCCTTACTACTTCTATCAGCCGCATTCGCAGTAAGATTGAAGCGGATGGCGACACATATATCAAAACGGTTTACGGTATGGGTTATCAATGGACAGGAGGCGAAAAGAAATGAAACTGAATAACCTTTCTGCTAAGAAAATTTGTAGACTGATTAGTGCTGGCATGGTTTTCTCTATGCTGGTAATTACCGGTATTCTCGGCGGTACAATGCAGGATATACGAATTTTCATAGCAGGTGGAACATTGACACTCTGTGCATTTTTCTGGATTTGGCTATTGGTGCTGTTTTTTGGAAAACGCCTTTCTCATTTTACTTCTAATTTGTGCCGGACGCTGGACAACATGATTGATGGAAACGAGGAATTACAAAAGTCAAATGATAGTGAAACTCTTTTTGCCCGTATCAACCACCGCTTAATCCGGTTGTATGAGATTATGCAGGAAAATCGGCACAAGGTAGACATGGAACGACAGGAGCTTCAAATGCTGATTTCTGATATTTCGCATCAAGTCAAAACACCTGTCAGCAATTTGCAAATGGTAACGGACACACTTTTAACAAAGCCTGTTTCAGAAGAAGAACGGATGGACTTTTTGCAAGGCATACGCAGTCAGACTGATAAACTGGATTTTCTGTTCCAAGCACTGGTTAAAACATCCCGGTTAGAAACCGGAGCAATACGATTAGAAAAGAAAGACAGCAGCTTTTTCCATACGCTTGCACAAGCTATGAGCAGTATTGTATATGCCGCAGAGAAAAAAGAAATTGCTGTATCCGTGGATTGCCCGGAAAATTTGATAATCTCCCATGACAGCAAGTGGACAAGCGAAGCCCTTTTCAATCTGCTGGACAATGCAGTAAAATACACTCCGTCAGGTGGAAAGATTTCTGTATCAGTGGTTCAGTGGGAAATGTATGTGGAGATCAAAGTGACCGACACCGGCAAGGGCATTTCCGAAAGCAATCAGGCTGCCATCTTCCGACGCTTTTATCGTGAGGAAGAAGTACACGAACAGCAGGGCGTGGGCATTGGCCTGTATCTGGCCCGCGAGATCGTAACGCGGCAGGGCGGCTATATCAAAGTGGTTTCGGAGCTGGGCAAGGGTTCGGAATTTTCTATTATGCTGCCTACAAAATAGAACGCGGCGGACGGCCATTTTCGGCTGCCCGCCGTAAATTTTTTTGAAATGTCCGAGCGTTGTAACATTTCACCCCGATTTTCAATGAAATTTTTTGGCCGCTGTAACATTTCGCGGACATTTGGGTTTTATAATACCCTTATCAACAGGCAGGAAGCCTTGAAAGGAGTTTTGAATATGAGCGTTTTACAGACTATCGACCTGAAAAAGTATTATGGCACAAAGCCGAACATTACCCACGCCCTTGACGGTGTGAACTTCTCCGTGGAGGACGGCGAGTTTGTGGCTATTGTGGGAACATCTGGCAGCGGCAAATCCACCTTACTTCACATGATGGGAGGGCTGGACACACCCACTTCCGGCAATGTGATTGTCCGGGACAAAGAACTGTCGAAAATGAACGATGAACAGCTTACTATCTTCCGCCGCCGCAACATCGGCTTTATCTTTCAGAACTATAACCTTGTTCCCATCCTGAATGTGTATGAGAACATCGTCCTGCCGGTGGAGCTGGACGGGGACACGGTGGATCAGAAGTTTTTGGACGAGATCGTTCACTTGTTGGGGCTGGAAGATAAACTGAAAAATATGCCGAACAATCTCTCCGGCGGACAGCAGCAGCGTGTGGCGATTGCCCGCGCCCTGATTACCAAACCGGCTATTGTACTGGCTGACGAGCCGACCGGCAACCTTGACAGCAAGACCAGCGCCGAGGTGCTGGGACTTATCAAGCGTACCAGTGCGGAGTTCCGGCAAACTGTCGTGATGATTACCCACAACAACGACATAGCCCGTCTTGCAGATCGGATTGTCCGCATTGAGGATGGAAAGATTGTGGAATAAGGAGGTGGAAAGCTATGACATGGCCTTTTGAAAATGATACCAGCGCTATCATAAAAAAGCTGGCAAATCGGAGCATGAAAACAGACAAACGAAGCAAAGCCTTTCTGCTTCTCACGATTGCCCTTTCTGTCTGCATGATTTTTTCAATCGTTCTAATATCCGCAGGCGCACAGGAAGAATTTAAGAATACACAGCGCAGTAAAGCGCAGGTTGCAATTCTGGGAATAACAGATGACCAGTTATCCGGTTTACGTCAAAACAAAGATGTTCAATGGATTGGCGAATATGCTGCAATCGGACTTTTTTATTCAGGCAATAAAACAATTACGGTCGCTTATGGAAGCGAAGATTATTTTACGCATCAGGAAGAAAAATCTTTGCAGGGCAGAGCACCGCAAAAGGCAAATGAGATCATGCTCCCACAGAATTATATTGATTTTTTGGGGAAGTCATATCACCCCGGTGACACCATTACTTTTGATGTAACCGGCACGGGGCATGAGGCAGAATACACGCTTTCCGGCATTTTGAGCGAAAGCAGCAAGAGTGATGGTTATTTCGTCTATCTGAGCAAAGAACTTGCCATGAGCTTAATGAATCATCTTCAAGTAACAGCATATACGCGGCTGAATACAGATGCCATTCGCTCGGAAACCCTTCTTGATTTTACGGATAAAGTCATTGAAAACACAGGCATTGTGGAAGATCAGGTATATCTCACGGAGTATTCTGCTGTTATGACCGGAGCTGTTCAATCTGGCATCCAGCTCCCAATCCCTCTGCTGGCTGCATTGACTGCGGTGCTGGCTGCAACGATTGTGTATGGGGTCTTTTACACGAAGATTGCGAAGAACGTGCAGATGTTTGGTCAGCTACGGACAATCGGAATGACAAAAAAGCAAATTAAACGGATGGTGAGAAAAGAAGGACTCCGGTATGCTTTTACTGGTATTCCTCTTGGACTAATTGCTGGCTTGTTGATTGGATTTATTGTGTATCCGAAGGGATTTCAAATCAAAACGGTTGCCATCTATGCGGTGCTGATTGCCATAGTAGGTGTTGTAATGGTGAATATTGCGATTTTCAAGCCAGTTCGAGTTGCAATGAATACTTCTCCCATTGAGGGTGCAAGATACCTCGCTTATTCAGGGAAAGCAAAAGCCAGTTCAAAGCTGCATCGCAATCTGTCACCCCACAATCTCGCAAGAATCAATATCCAGCGTAACAGGCAAAAAGCTATTTTGACGCTTGTGATGCTGGGCGTAAGCGGTGCGCTTTTGCTGGGCGCATCTACGGTTGCAGGCTCTATTGATCCGGAAAAACAGGCAACTTTCAAACACTATCCTGCTGGCAGTATTCTTTTGCAGGTGAAAAATCAAGTCGGCAGTTCGTTTGATAAAGAATCTGAGCCATACGGAAGTTCAAAGCTGCAACTGGAAGAAAACCCGCTTGAAAGCCAGACACTACGGCATGACTTGGAAAACATTGCCGGAGTAGAAAAAATAACTGCATTTAACTGCGTCCATATGTCCATTACCTTCCCCGGCGGGAGTGGTTCTCTCACAAGTATCATGAATGATTTCCCGACACTGAACCGTGAACAACTGGCAGAAAAGCAAGCGGTTTTATCGTCTGGAACGGCAGATTACGATGATATGACCGAAAGAAACGGAATATTGGTTGCAGAGAATATTGCGAGCGTTGGCGACACCTTGCAGTTGGAAGGGCGTTCTCCCGATGGCAGCACGTTTAATATCAACGCAGTTGTTGCAGGCACCTATGACCCGACCGATTTGATGGAACGCAATCCGGTTGTTCCAGGCAGTCCGTATTTTATGATGACATACGATATGGCAAAGAATCTGACAGGTATAACAGATCAGACTGGCATCTTGGCGCTCGAGATCACTCCCAATCATTTTGATGAAGTTCTAAGCGCGGTTCAAGAAATTGCAGAGCAGAGCGGTAAAATATCGGTTAATACGATTGAACAGACAATTAAAAACATTCAGTATCGGTATAGTTCGTCGATAAAGGCACTATATATGGCAGCGGCGATCCTGTTTACATTTGGAAGCATCAGTCTTATGAATATGCTGATGGTCGATTTTCAGAACAGAAAACGGGAATTTGGTCTGCTGGAAGCTGTTGGGGCAACGCAGAAGCAGCTAAAAGCTATGTTGAGTCGTGAGATTGGAATTTACCTCGGAGGTTCGTTGGTAATAGCTCTTGTATTTGGAAGCATTTTAAGTGTAATTGTTTGTAGACGATTGGATGCGGTAAACCATTGCATTACGTTGGTATTGCCGTGGCTGTTTCTACTGGCGTTAGTCGTTGTTTTAGCAGTTATATATTTGATTTTCACTGCATACGCAAAATCCGAGTTGAAGAAAACAAGCATCTTGTCTGCCATAAGGGAGGAATGATCTTTTGTATAGACATCACTTAAAAGGTAGTTAATTTCAAAATAATATCACTCTGTTGATACAGCCAGTCCGTAAATTCTTTCGGGCTGGCTGTTCCTGTTTTTACAGCCTTTTTTCTCTGTAATGCTTCTTTCTTAAAGTCGGCAAAGGCAGCCTGTATTTTTTCCAGACGGTCAGCCGGAAAGCCTGCGGTATTTTTTACCCGGTTTATTTTGTTGCGCCAGTTCTGGCATTCATTTTTATAAAGCAGGTCATAGTTATTTTCTCTTGCCCTCTCGTCAAATTCAAATTTGGCTATTTCGTTGCAACAATACTTATCCAATGATTTTTTGCATTTGAATACGTTTTGATCTCTGTAAAACCCGCTTCTTTCAAAGCGGCAACAAGTTGTTTAGATGTGTAAATCTTCATACCATTGATCATCTTTGTCCATTTTTCATCTGTGGCATTCGTTCCGTCACTCTCGTTACAAATCAGGAATATACCTTCGCTTTTCAGCACACGGTTGACCTCGGAAAAGCATTTTACTAATCCTGGCCAAAAGTAAACTGTTTCGAAGGCAGAAACATAATCAAAAGTCGCATCAGAAAAGGGTATAGCAGATACATCTCCTTGAACTACATTACATTTCCCTTGTTTAATGGCGAGGGCGTTCAATTTTTGAGATTCCGCCACACTAACCTCAGAATAATCCATTCCTGTCACGTGGCCATTTCTACATCTATCAAGCCAGACCGCAATATTTGCTCCGCCGCCACAGCCGACGTCCAGAACTTCAGCATCAGACTTCGCGGAGATATTTGAGAATCCCCATTGCGATAATTTGGCGTGACCGCTGTTCATCATCTTCGTCATCAACTTTCCGCCGAAGCCTTGTGGCTTACGGGTATTTTCAAAAAATCTCATTACAGAATTCCTCCTCCACAAATACCGGTTTTCTTAATTCGACAAACCGGTATTGCTCAATCGTTTTTCTCCGTTAGGAGAATATACAATCCATAGATAAAAAGAACAAGGAATAAAACCGTAGGAATCAATAATCCATTTTCTAAAATACTTATAATCATTCTTCCAGGTGGCGTTACCCATGCAGTTGCTGGATTTTGCATTGCCGCTATTATCATTCCTACAATACCAACAACACTACTTAAGGTTAAAAAACCACCTTTTATATTTCTACTCATAATCATTACCTCCTCGTTAAATACCGATTTTAATGTCTCTATTATACCATAATGATACTATTATAAAAAAGGAAAAAGAGCTCCTTCGAGCTCTTTTGATTCAGTTCTGTAAACTTGAAGTTATAGTGCAATCTTTTTCCATTTTCTAATCTTGGTTCTAAAGGTTCCGAACGGAGCAACTGTATTAACATGTATGAATTTGTATACTTCCCAGACAGCTGTTTTAGTTGCTTCGTCAGCCCATTTTCTCATATGTGGTTTAAATAATTCTTCCTCACTCAGAGAATCAATCATTGCATAAATAGAGTTGATATTCTCATTCAATCTGTCTTTCAATTCTTGCAGTGACAGCTGAGCATATGTATCTGTGAACCATTGATATAATTCGCCAAGCTGATTCCACTTAAAATTATCCGAAGGAGTTTTAACAGGAATACCCTTTCTTTCGTCTGATTCCCATTTAATAACAAGAGTTGTCCAGCCAACCTGATAAGCAAGATTTTCTGCCGGAGTTCGATCGATCTCATCAATTCTCTTATCTTTTAAATGCTCCGGAATATCATTAAATTCTGAAATATATTTTGCAAAGCTTTTATTTATCTCGTTTTTAAGCTCGTCTTTATTCTCATATGTTCTCAATAGTCTATCTCCTCAGCTTCCGATTTTCCAGTTTCAAAAACAGGAATTTATCGTCTTGTTCCATTCTTATCAAAATTCTTTTTTAATGCTATTTCTGTTGGGAGAATAGATCCAATTAAAGGAATAAGTTGAACACCACAGATAATTCCTCCTATACTCCCAACACAATCTTCATTTTTTCCAATTACTAAAAGCATGAATATTACTGTTATCGGCAACATAACCATTCCACAGACATACCAAACTTTACCACAATATTTATGAGCAAATTCCCATGTGTCTTTGTTCTTCATAGACATCGAAGTCCGATATCCAAATACTGAATTTATTTCCTTTGGAGCCTTTTTCATAAAATATCTTCCAAAACCAATCATCGTAAATGGAAGAAGCAAATCCATAATCAACATAAAAATCCAAAACCCCATTGTAAACCTCCTTTACTACAACTTTCGATTTTACTTTGTAACTATGACTTTTCCTTCTGAATCCAGAAGAGGTGTAATAGCCGCTCCATATCCAGATTTCCAACAAAGATAGTTAACCCCAGTCTCCTTATCTACAAGGATTTGGCGAACTCCTTCATCCTTAAGCTGACTTCCGTCTCTAAATGTAACTTCAAATCTTTCTTCTTTCTTTGCCATGTTTATTTCTCCTTTTTTCAAGCGTTAAATTTAAATTTTCCAATTTAACAAACTTGAATTGAGATTTCATATATTCAAAGGGATTTAATAACTGTTATATTTTATTGTCAAATATCTCTCAATCCCTTGAAAACACTAAGTTTGTCGCAGGTGAGCTTTCCCTTATTGTTTCCCTTGTATTATATTGTCCCATGAGTGTTTACGAACTCTGATAAGGGAAAAAACAAGAGAAAGAAAATCTTATAAAACAGTATAACACAAAATAAAAGTGACATGGTGAACTGATTGAAATGCTTCTGATTTTTGCAACAAATGATTGATTGAACGATAAGGAGATTTGATACGATGAGAACGATATTTGCAGAATACAATCCACAACGCGACAGCATTGATGTTTATTCTTCTGCTGGCTATATGCTCCGCATTGACTGCTGGGAAGCGGAGAAGAATTTAACAACTACTCCCGGATCTGACTGTGCATTAAACGCACTTGCCATTGATGAACCACTTGAGTATGCAAGATTGTATCTTGATGGAACGATGCAAATGTGGATAGATGCGAAAGATTCCTTCTAGGTATACGCAAGAAACGGCGGCTCTGATTTTTCAAAACCGCCGTTAGGATAATAACTTAAAATAGGCGCGCAAATCACCTACCCCAGCCAGCGGTTTTTTTCTTTCCCCGTAGTTGGGGCAGGTTCATGCGCTATGCAATTATTCTTCTTTAGCTTCTATCAAGCCGATATTTTTTGCTCTGCGTTCCACATAGCAGCATATTTTCCGCCTTTAGCCAGCAATTCATCGTGAGTACCAGCTTCAGCAATCTTTCCGTCAGATACCACAAGGATTTGATCTGCATTTTTGACGATGGAAAGGGTATGAGCAATCATTACCACAGTCTTTTTCTCTTTCAGCAGATTGGCGATGGCCTGCTTTACTGCCAGTTCGTTCTCGATGTCAAGGGACGCTGTTGCTTCATCCAAAAGCAGGATGGGGCTATTTTTCAGGATGGCGCGGGCTATTGAAATTCGCTGACGCTCACCGCCAGAGAGAAGATTTCCATTCTCGCCAGTCGGCGTATCGTATCCCTTTTCCATCTTACGGATGAAGCTGTCACAGTTAGCCTCCCGGCAGGCAGCCTCGATTTCCGTGTCCGTAGCATTAGGACGAGCGTGTCGGATATTATCCCGGATGGTATCGTCAAAAAGAAATATGTCCTGGTCTACCATAGAAACTTGCTCCAGTACACGCTCTGCGGCAACATGGTTAATGGGTTTACCGCCAATAGAAATCGTCCCGCCCGTTGCTTCATAATATTTTGCAATCAGGTTCAAAATAGTAGATTTGCCGGAGCCAGAGTCTCCGACAATGGCCGTGAGCTTTTGATCTGGCACCGTAAAGGTGGCGTGTTTTAGTACCGGTTCACCGGGAACATATGCAAAATCTACATTGTCAAATGTGATTTCATGGGTAGCTGTGTGAAGCGGCTCCATGCTGCCAGTTTCCTCCGGCTCATTCATTACACTCAAGATTTTGTTTTTCGAGATCATCAGGTTCTTATAACTGGTAAGGTCTACAAAAATCGAGTTAGCCAGCTTTGCACAGAACAGGGGCAGCATACAAATCAAAAGGTAGTCCACCATGTTCAGTGTCCCTGCGACCCAGGGTGCATAGGCCAGCAAGATAACCAGCGGGCAAGACAGCCAACTCAAAATACCAAAGACCGCACCAATAGGAAGCACTTTTGATTCGTACACAAAGCTGATCCGGGAAAACTCCCGCATGGCGTTGATAACAGTTTTGTTCTTCATACCGCCTACACCATAAGCTCGGAAAGTCTGAATACCAGAAACATACTCAACAATGCTGCTGACGTTCTCCGCACAAATATCGTTCTTTTCTTTTCCATATTTCCGTACCATGCGGAAAGAAAGCCATAGGCCGGGGATTAAAAGAAGATCGGCTATCAGCAGGATAATTCCTGCCGGAACATAGAGCGTCATAACAAAGACAATCAACATCAATGACAGGGCAAAATTCTTTGCGAAATCTCCGACTTTATGGGTCAGGATTTTTTCGTAGTTGTTTACGTCGCTTGTAATGGTGTTGATATAATCGCCGGTCTGCCCCTGCGTAAAGCGGGACAGTGGGATGCGCTTCAAATGGTCACCCATAAAAAGCCGAATATTCTTACTGACCTCCGCACCGCCAATCTGCGCTTTGGTATAACCGTAGCTGTAAATCAGGATACGGAGAAGAAAAACCACTGCAATAATACCGGTCAGAGCCAGAACGCGGTTCATGTCAAATTGACCCGACCACAAAAACTGCATAACAGAGTAAAGCAGCATAAATAGGCTGCCGGAGAGAAGTCCTTCCAGAACAGTACCGCCAACACCAATATAGAAATTGTGATTCTTTTTTAATACATCGTGCTCATTCATACTGCTCGCCTCCCTCCAACTGATAAGTGATATTCCGGGCTGTTTCGTAGTCATCCCACGCTTTTCGATAGTAGGCGTTGGTCTTCCGAACTTCCTCATGGGTGCCAACATTGGTAATTGTATGGTTTTCCACTACAGCCACCCGGTTGCACATTTTCAAAGCACTCAAACGGTGTGCTACTACAATGACTGTTTTGCCTTTGCATAGATTTTGAATAGCTTTATCAATCTCCATCTGATTTTCCGGGTCAGAGGCACTTGTGGCCTCGTCCAAAATCAAGATAGGTGCATTTTTCAGAATTGCGCGGGCAATCGCGATCCGCTGTTTTTCTCCGCCAGAAAAACGGGAGCCGAAACTGCCCACTTTTGTTTCATATCCATCTGGCAGGGACATGATAAAGTCATCAATCTGTGCCTCTTTTGCAGCAGCCCGCACTTCTTCCAGAGTAGCGTTACTACCCATGCGGATATTTTCCAGCACGCTGTCACGGGTGAGGAAAGTCTTTTGAAATACGATGGCTATATTTTTCAGAATGGTATCGTAGTCAAGTTCCTTGACATTTTTGCCGCCAATCAGCACTTCGCCTTCCTGCACATCGTAGAACCGGGAAATCAGTTCAATCACAGTGCTTTTACCAGCACCAGATCTGCCCACAAGAGCCATGCGCTCACCATCATTGATTTTGAGGTTGACACCATGCAGTACATCGGTTTTGCCGTCATAAGAAAATCGGACATTCTGAAGTTCAATATCATGTTTTTGGGGGAAGTCTGTTCCACCCTCATAAATCGGAATATTCAGTATCTCTTTGGTCTTGGTAATAGCGTTCAGTACATTTGCAAAGTTTGTACCCAATTCCTGTAAAGGCCGAATTTCCGTCAGATACATAGAACCGACATAAACAAACAGCAGAAGCGCACTGGCTGTCAGTGAACCTTTCAGGAAAAACATCCCGCCTATCGGAACCATCAGCAGCATTCCACATTCAATGATAACGACAAACGCTGCATACGGAGGCCCCATACGTCGGGAAGTCTCATTCCACATGGCATTTTCCTCATGGATTGCGCCGGAAAATTTCTGGAAGGACTTGCTCCCCATGTTATAGGCTTTAATCAATTTCATTCCGCCGATATATTCGATCATAACAGAATTTAGTGTGGTAATGGATTGGTTGGCCCGTTCCATCAAATCATCGGTATTGCGGAACATCGCCCCCATTACAACTACAGCCAGAACCAGCGGAACAAGAGAAATCAACGCCAGTGGAACATTAACGGTCATCAAATAAATAAAGATGACCACCGGCCCAACCAGATAGCACACAAGGTCAGGAAGATTATGCGCCAGAAATAGTTCCAGTTTTTCAATATCTTCATTCAGAACCGTTTTAATATCCCCTGTGCACCGTTCATTTAGGGCACCCAAAGGCGCTCTGGCCATGTGTTCCGCCACCATACAGCGCACTTTGAACAGTGCACCATACGCCCCTTTATGGGCAGCCACGCCGGAACATCCGAACAGTACAAAACGCAGGGTGACAGCAGCGGCAATCATTGCCACAGTCTGCACCACAAGTTCTTTTGTGCAGGCATTGTTGAATGTGGCATCCATCAACCTGTAAATCCCAATGTATGGGACAATAATACACAGCCCGCTGCACATGGACAGCAGGATTGCCAGAAACAACCAAAATTTTTGTTCTCCTGCCCAATGCAGCAGCAATGCTACACTGTTTTCTTTTTTCTGCTTCATAGACTACCTCTCCTTTCCATCTGAACGGCCCAGGCCGCCCTCTCTGTCCCCTGCGGAGACATTCACCTTGACAGAGAAAAGCTCTCTCAATTTTGGGAGGGCATCCATTGTAACTAATACATCATCGGGTATTTCGCCTTCGTCAAAATGTAAGACACGGGAACAGGTGCGGCAGACAAACTCAAAATCATGGGTGACAATAAAAATGACTTTTCCCATATTGGATAATCGCCGGATCAGTCCCGCCACCTGCGTCATACTGTCAAAGTCAAGACCGCTGGTCGGTTCATCGAATACAAGCAAGTCTTTCCCACAAATCATGCTGACAGCCACTGCTACTCGTTGCTTTTGACCGCCGGAAAGCGTGTTTGGATGGCGCTTCCGGTATGGGGCAAGGCCCAATTCCTCCAAAGTTGCATTTACCAGTGTTTGATCTGGATTGCGTATACCAAAGGAACACTCTGCCTCCACACTGTCAGCGAAAAGTTCATAATTCACATCCTGCATAACCATGTAGGAGCGTTTTAGCCTTGCCTTACGCTCAATCGGCTTTCTTTCCCACAAGAATTGTCCATCACAGTCTTTGTGAAGCCCACAGAGAGCGCGGGAAAATGTAGTTTTTCCAGCTCCGTTATGTCCAACTACGCCAATCACTTCGCCCCTTCCGGCGGATAGCTCAATGTCATGCAAAATTGTTTGCTTCTTGTAACGGAGCGTCACATTCCGCAGCTCCAATACAGGGGTAGGCGCAGGCAAGTGGGCTTTTTGCGGGAATACCGCCTGTAGATCAACAGCTCGCAGCCCCATGTGTTCACGATCAGGTTCAGATAGCTGCCAAAATTCTTCCGGGGTGTATATTCCTTTGATTTCTCCTTTTTCCAGATAAACAATTCGGTCAGCCAACTCCATCAGGTAGTACAGACGATGTTCCGCTATCAAAACTGTTTTGCCCTGTTTTTTTATCAGCCGCAAATGTTCCTTTAGTTCCTGGATCGAAGTCATATCCAGATTAGAGGATGGTTCATCCAATAGATAAATCTGTGGGTTCATGGCATAAACAGAAGCAAAGGCGATTTTCTGCTTTTCTCCGCCGGACAACTCAAAAATATTTCTGTTTCGCAGCTTTTGAATATGCAAATCTTCAGTTGTCTGCTCTACTCGCTCAGCCAATTTCTCAGGAGGGCGAGCTTCATTTTCAATTCCAAAGGCAATCTCACTGTCTGTATCAACATTGAAAAACTGCGTCCGTGGATTTTGGAAAACGGAGCCAACCTTAGCGGCAATCTGATACATGGGGATATTGCTGATTTCCTGACCATCTACCAGCACACGGCCATGAAGTTCCCCCTGATAAAACTGAGGGATCAGTCCATTCACCAGCCTTGTAATCGTTGTTTTTCCGCACCCGCTGCGGCCACAGAACAGGACGAATTCTCCGTCCGAAATTTTCAAATTGATGTCGCGCAGCCCACCATGTTCCTGCCCCGTATAGGAAAACGATACATTTTCAAACTCAATCAACCGATCACACCTCCTCGCACACATAATTCAAAAATCAGATAAGCAACGGCAACGGCCATGACGCCCCAATCGGCAGCTCCGCATTTTATCTGGACAAGACAGGTGCGTGGATTGGGATTTTCAATTCCACGAGTGACAGAAGCAACAGAAAGATCATCCGCTGCTTTTGAAGCTGCCATTAACAAAGGCACATAAATACACTCAACCGTCATGCCTGGATGGGCTAAAAAGCCCGCCAGAGAAGGGGAAACATCTCTCATCCGCATAGCGTCCTTGATGTAGCGCCAGTCCTCTTGAATAGTTGGAATGTACCGCAGCATAACCGCCATAGGAATTACTAACTTTTTGGGTGCGTGGACACGATTCATAGCAGACAGGAACTCATTGACTTTTGTAGTAGTCAGAACAATCCCAGCCAAGATTCCGCACGCATAGACCTTATGAAACAATCCTAAAAAGGCAATAAACATTGTCCGCAGCGTGCCTGTCATTTCTGCCATGATCCAAACTGTCAGGGCACAGATGACCGCATAAAAGCATACAGCCTTAATGACATATTTCCACTTTCCAAAGAAAGCCCCCAATATCGCAATCAGCATAACAAGGAAAAATTGATATGCAAGTGAGGGAGCAAACATGGACGATAAAACACACATAAGAATAAGAAAGAGCTTTGCCCGTGGGTCGAGCCAAAGCCCTTTCTTGTGGCGTTTACCGCTCATGCTGTAATACCTGCTTTTTCAAACTGCTTTTTCAGCATTTTGCAGCCTACAAAAGCGCTGATCGCAGATGTAATGATAACAGCAGCAAACATGGCAATCAGGATGCCGGTATTTGCAGTTGCCTGCATGGTGTCGATGTAGCTCTGTTCAGTTCCATTTCCCAACATGGTCTGCGCCCAGCCGTTTGGGTCAACAAAGAACACGATATACGAACCAGTGCCGCCGAGAGAAAACAGTATATAAGACAGGCTGTTGAGTTTTTTGCTTTTGTACTGCCCTGCACCAGCAACAAAGTCCGCGACAATCGCCATGATCAGGTAGCCCAATGCAAAAGCCCAGTGCATACCAGTCACGAACCAAATAATACCCATGATAACGCCCATTATAGAAAGGCTCCAACGCTTATGCACTTTTGCAATCAGCAAAAGATAAATGGGGCCAGCAAGCAGCCCACCTCCTGCTGGCATGAAAAAAGTAAGTACAGGATTCGTTGCAAAAAAGACACCGCCCACCAATACAAAAACAAATAACAGTGCAGTAAAAATACCTGTTGTTACAAGGTCTTTCACTGTCAGACCTTTGTTCATAGAATTTACTTGATTACTCATTTTGACCTCCTACCTTTCATTGTCTTGACTCGACAAGTGGTTTGTGATATTCTTCGGTTAGATAGCTCTAATCTTCGTCTAATACAATACGCATTTATCAGACAACATTCAATAGGTTCCGGCGTTGTTCGTCTGTTCCTTTCAAAAGTTCGTCTAATCGTTGCAAAAAGGAGGCGGTCTGTTTTCATGTCTGAAATTATTGACCAGTTTTATACACCGCTACTGATTGAACACGGTTTTATCCGTGACCCAGACAACCAGCAATATGGGGCATTAGGTGACTGCTGGAAACTTTCTCCCGAAGTTGGAGAAGGCACCTACTGGACTTATGGACAGAAAGACTTATATGATATTAAAATCCATAACTTTTCCTTCCACGAAGATTTCATGTTGGAATGCTCCATGCCGGAATGTCTGAGTATCACTCGGTATGACTCTATTTCCGGGGAGGAATTATCTCCATACCGTAGGCTGTCTGCCGGTTGTATCAAAACATTTATTGGAGGCTACGCTCCATACAAGGCTTTGATACATAAAAATATTCCAATCCGTTCGGTTGGGATTGAGATTGCACCGGCATATTATGAGGACTACCTGAAAAAACTGTACCCGGAGGCACAGATCAATCCTGTGGATGCATTTCGGAAGATCGACCAAACTTCCGACTTTTCAGAAATGTCACGGTTACTCACAGAAATCAAAGACTATCGCGGGGAAGGGATTGCAGCAAAACTTTTTTATGAGGGTAAAGTCGCAGAAGCTGTTTCAATGGTGGTGGAATATCAGAAGAAACATCCTGATAAACCAGCCCATAAGCTCTCTCAACAGGATATTGAAAATCTCCAAATAGTTGCCGCTTATCTTAGCGACCACTATGCTTTTGATATTCCTCTGGATCGGCTAACACAGATTGCCTGTATGGGAACGACAAAGCTCAAAAGCTGTTTTAAGAAATACTACGACTGCACTATCACGGAATATGTTCAACAGCGGCGCATGAGCCAAGCAGAATATCTGCTGGCATATACAGAGCTAACAGTCGGACAAGTTGCCCAAACAGTAGGCTATTCCACTTCAAGCCGATTTGCAGAATTATTCCGAAAAAGCACGGGATTGTTGCCATTAGAGTACAGAAAAAACGCACAGCGAAAGTAAAATGAGCGCCAGAGGGAACTCTGGCGCTTGTAAAATTTTTCACCCACATTCTAGTCAAGCTTAGCCATGTGTTGTGGAATATATACGGAATGCATCGTCAATATTTCACTGCAGCTTGCGGTTGTTACCAAGATAGTGAGAGCTCATCTGAACACAAAGTTTCCATTGCCCTTTTTGTGACATCATTTCTTTCACTAATTCATAATTACTTTTTCAGTATTGATTGGAAATAAAATAATGTGCTTTCAGATTTGTCTTTAACCATATGTCAGCAACTCTATCGATATCTCCGTTCAGTAATTTTCTAATCATAACAAATATTCTCCACAACTACATCCTTTATGCTTTTCTCTTTTTTCCATTCTATCACAAGCTCACCATTATCATCAATTTTTTGATATTTTTTCTTTCCCCCCACTGTAAAACAGCCTCTGAGCGTTTCGTTATATAGAGGGGTACAAATAAGAGCAAGATCCACCCATGTTTAACAGTATTGCCGTTTGGCATCCTGTCATCCTATGGGATTTATCTTGATGGGGATCTCCCCATACCCTCTCAATAACAGACGTTTCACTCGTCTGTTGGTTCCACCTGAAGGTGTTCACAGCACTATTTCTAATATCGGAAGGGACAGCCGATATTGAAATACGTGGACTCCCGGTGGGAGGAATAGTCTCAGCGGAAGGAGGAGTATGAGAACAAAAAACAAAGATAAAGAACTGAATCACAGACATTTTATAGGATTACGTCTTACAGATGTCGAACTGGATTTATTAGACCAAGGCGCTGCTTGTTTATCTGTTAGCCGATCAGAATATCTGAGGAAACTTCTATTGGAAAAGCAAATCCATCATCAGATTGAAGTTGTTGCAGACATGAATGATCTCAGAAAACTGGTCAGTGAATATGGAAAAATCGGATCGAATCTCAATCAGATCGCCAAGCATTTTAACAGTGGTGGCAGTCAGTCTCGTGCTATAGAAAATGAAATCCATCAGTGCATCACGGACTTATTCCTATTGAGAAAAGAGGTACTGAAACTGGCAGGTGGTATGAATGGCAATCGTAAAACACATTAAAAGCAGAAATGCAAATTACTCGGCTGCTATCAATTACCTTCTATTTGAACATGATGAAAAAACCGGGGAAAAGATTGTAGATGAATCCGGACGAAGCATCCTACGAAAAGAGTTTTATATGGATGGACTGAACTGTGATCCGATGTCTTTTGACAAGGAATGTGAACTGACAAATGCTCATTTTCACAAAAATAAGAAACGTGAAGATATCAAAAGTCACCACTACATTATCAGCTACGATCCAGCCGATGTTACAGAAAACGGTCTTACCGGAGAGAGAGCACAGGCAATCAGTTTGGACCTTGCAAAGCAGATGTTTCCCGGATATCAGGCACTGGTGGTTACTCATACTGATGGTCACAATGAATCCGGAAATATCCATACTCATATCGTCATCAACAGTGTGCGAAAGACTGCAGTGGAAAGGCGGCCTTATATGGATAAACCACATGAGGAAGCCGCCGGTTACAAACATCGATCCACTGATAAATTCATGAACACTTTTAAGAAAACCGTCATGGATCGGTGCCAACAGGAAGGACTTCACCAAATAGATCTTCTTGCACCGGCTGAGAAAAAAATCACTCAGAAAGAGTATATAGCACAGAAACATGGCCAACAAAAACTGGATGAGATCAACCAGAAAATCATCGAAGATGGTCTCAAGCCAACATCCACCGTGTTCCTTACACAGAAAGAATATTTGCGAAATGCAATTGATGAATGTGCTGCCACATCCAATAGTTTTGATGAATTCCAATCCAAACTTCTGGAACAATTTCAAATCTCTGTGATTGAGCATCGTGGCAGATACAGCTATCTTCATCCTGATCGACAGAAGCGGATTACTGAACGTGCACTGGGAACACGATATGGAAAAGAATACCTGGAACAGACCTTCTTACGCAAGGATCCATTGGCCATTCTCTACATCAGATCTCACCTGCGCCTGGTTGTAAATCTCCAGACAAATGTGAAAGCAATGCAGAGCCCGGCTTATGCTCATCGGGTAAAACTTTCTAACCTGCAGCAAATGGCAAATACCATTATCTATGTGCAGGAACATGGATTTGATACGCAGTCAGATCTGAAAAACACACTGCTTGCCTCAAAGCAGGAACTAAAAGAAATGCAGACACAGGTTGCTCAGCATCGTTCCGATCTAAGGATCCTCAATGATCAGATTCGTTATACCGGACAGTATTATGCAAACAAGGAAATTTATTTCCAATTTTCAAATGCAAAGTACAAAGGAAAGTACCGAAAAGAACATGCTAAGGAAATTCAGAAATATGAAGAAGCCAGAGATTGGCTGAGATCCTTTTATCAGGATGGAAAGATGACAAGCCTAAAAACTCTGACTTTACAAAAAGAAAAACTGCAACAGCAGATAGCTTCCGAAGAAGAAGCAATAAGCAGCTTGAAAGAAAAATTAAAAGATCTGGATACTGCCGATCAGAATGTTGATGCCATTCTTCAGATGCAGATTCCGGAACCAGTGAGATCAAAAACCAAAGATCTCGAACGATAATTATCACATAACAAAGGAGGAACTATCACATGACACAAGAAGAATTTAATGTTGTATTTGAACTTCAGATGAGAAAATGTGCCGATATTCTGGCACATAAAAAGAAAGAATATACCGGTGACAATATTGACCGCCTCAGCGCATTCAAGATTGCTGCCGCATTACAGAACTGCGATCCAAAAGCAGCACTGGCCGGTATGATGTCGAAACATGTCGTATCCCTTTACGATATGTGTTATTCCACTCTGTTACATTTTGACATGGAACAGTGGGATGAAAAGATTACAGACTGCATCAACTATCTGATTCTTTTAAAAGCTCTGGTAAAGGAGGAACAGGCCTATGGATCACATTGAAACAGCTATCTTAAACTGCTATGGGATCCGGGAAGCAGAACAAAATATGGTCTTTGCTGCCAGACTCACACAACACGGTCATACGATCCAGAACATGGCAGATCTGATGGAGCTTTACCATCAGTCCTACAGTCAGAACACCGTAGAAAACATTGCAGGACTTCCCCATCCGACAGTACAGAAATTCATGGTCATTACCGTGGCTGTTGTCGGTGCAAGCAGACGCTTCCTGGCACAGATCACAAGGCATCAGAACGAAGTAAAGTACATGAGTGCATCTCTGCAGTACAGTAATTATTCCGGTCACGCTGCATTTGCTATTCCATATGGAATCATGAAAGCAAATAAAGAAATCCAGGATATTTACAAGAAAAGCTGTCAGTCAGATCTGGATCGTTATGCAGAGCTTTGTGAATTAGGTATTGATCATGATTCAGCCGGATATGCTACACCTCAGGGACTTCGAAACGTATTGATCATCAGCGCGACACCTTACCAGTGGAAGCATATGATTGGCCAAAGAACCTGCCGAAGAAATACGGATGAAACAAGGATTGTGATGCTACAGATCTGGCAAAGATTGTACAAATTAAGCCCAATCCTTTTTGCACCGGATCTTACCGGTCCATTCTGTCAGAGAGGAAGCTGCATGGAAAAACAGATGTCCTGCCAGAATCCCATTTCAAAGCTTTGGATACCGTCAGATATCTTAAAAGCAGATTATCCATTGCTCATCAGGAAGGAGGTGAGCAACCATAAAGATTAAACTGATTGACTTTGGTCTGAAAGCAGATCATCATCCCTTCCGGCCACATGAAAATGATGCCGGTGCTGATGTATTCATGCCTTATGATTGCGTATTAAAACCAGGTGAGGTTGCAAGAATTCCACTTGGATTTGGTCTCATCATCCCCGATGGATTTGCCGGATATGTCTTTCCACGAAGCAGCATGGCAGCAAAAGGACTGGTATGCGAGCTTCCACCGATCGACTCCGGTTACCGTGGTGAGATCCATGCCATTATCAGCAACGTAAGCACATCTTCTCAGACCATTCATAAAGACACACGCGTCGGTCAGCTGGTGATTACACCGGTCGTGATCGCAGATTTTGTTCTGGACCTTGGTAATGAACGAGGAACCGGGGCTTTTGGAAGTACAGGAGAATAATACTATGATTACATTTGGAAGAAAATTAAAACACTTAAGACAGAAAAATCATCTCACCCAGAAAGAACTTGGCATAGCTGTTGGATTTCCCGACAGCTGTGCTGATGTCCGGATTGCTCAATATGAAGGCGATGTCCGAACACCAAAAGAGGATCTTATGAAACTCTTCGCATCAACACTCGGTGTTCCGGTTGAACTCTTTACCGTACCAGTACTCTCAGAACCTAGAGAGTATGAAGCGGCAGAATATTGGAGGTATGAGTTAGGGGCGGAACTAGATTAATTGTCATAATACTGAAATGAGGCAACGGATTTTCCGCTGCCTCGCTTTTATCATTTTGAGGGTAATTGAAAATATCCTCCTGTGTTGAGCAATCCTCTTTTTCTGCGCTTTATCTGCATATCTATATATTTCATTTTATTTCTGTTCCATCGATAAAAAGCACATATTTATCCGGATTATGAACAAGATCATAATCTTTTCCATATTCAATTGGTCTAAATTCTATCTGCATAATGGATTCGCCATTTTCGATATCTTCTTTCCAAGAATATACGGTCATATCAAGGCTGGTTGCATATCCATGATCTGTAGAAAATTTTATTGAATGAAATGAATTCTCTTTATACATTTTTAAAAGCAGTCTTGCAAATGCTTCTTTATCAGAAATATTTTTTCTGTTAGCAACTACTGTAAGATTTTCATCTCTATTCATAGAAAAACTGCCAACTACATCTGGATTACCTTCTTTATACTTTAATAAGCTTTTTCCAATTATCATTCCAACAATAATCGAAAAAACGATAGCAACAAATACAAGTGTTATATTATTTTTCTTCATTTTATCAAGTTCCTCAGAATTATATATAAGTCTTTAGAACTACTATATCATATTTTCACGTTAAACCAAATAAAAAAGAAGAGCAATAAGCCCTTCCATCTTCTTATTCACGTATTTATTCCACCAATGCTCTCACTGCATTGATAATTCTCTGTTGCTTTTCTTTAGGTAGTTTCTCTATCATTTCAGATAATTCATTCGTAACGCCGCTAACCGAATGTGTCACAACATCAATCAATAGTGTATCTGCTGAAACATCTAATGCATTTGCAATCGCAATAAAAGTATCAAGTTTTGTTACTTTCAGTCCTCTCTCTATAACACTTACATGAGTTGGACTCAAGTTTACCAGTCCTGCCAATTCTTCTTGTGTAAGATTCTTAGCTTCCCTTGCAGCTTTTATTCTCTGACCAACCGCCTTTAAATCCATTGTGACACCTCCTTTAGAACGATAATTCGGTCTAAAATTAGTATAACGATTGATCTTTAAAACATACAGAATCTACAGATTGTTAACTTGTTCTTTAGAACTATTTTAAATTAAAAAGGCCCAAAAGGGCACTTTCCCTTTTGAGCCTATACACTTTATCAGCTAACGTATTTTGCTTTCATTTTTTCTCATGGTCATGAGGCTTTTTTCTCTTAAATCGCATTCTATGAATCCTTCGATTGCTCTTTCTGTTCTTCAATAATTCGTTCGGTTGCTTTATGAATTCTATCCTTGGAATAGGGTGGTCTTAAATTCAATGATAACCGCCCTTTTTTAATCATATACGTTTCACTACCATCCTCCGAAGATCCTTTCAACCAGCAATCATCCGGATACTTCTCCGCAAAAGACCTCAACCGTTTCTGCAAGCTCTGATTGAAGGTATACACATCATAGAATCCATCATCTTCATTAGTCAGAATAATCGTTTCTTTTTCACACTTTAACCTTCGCATATTCTATCCCCGCTTTCTTTCCATTTCCTGATCCAGGTACTTTGGTATCGGCTTTCCGGACCGGCGAGCAATGGCAATCTGTTTCTGATGCAGTCGTTTGATTACGGACCTTCGTTTCTTAGGTTTATTATTTTGTTGATTTCGGGACGTCTGTTTGTTGTTGCGTGCATCAGAAATTTTTTCCAGGTTCTTCTTCTGATTATTCACCAGACCGTCCACCATATCATAGTTAGCTTCTGTACCAGATTCTCTGCTTCGTTCATAAGTGCCGTTCTGGTAGAATTTCTGGTAATGTTCCAGACGGATTTTACCATCTTGTTTTAGCTGTTCGACCGGATTTAGCGGTACCTGCTGTTGGATGTAATCATGAATCTTTTGTTTTGTCTTTTCATCGAATTTCTTACATTCTTCGACAACCATTTTTCCATAAGCATCCAGGATAACACCCTGG
The DNA here is from genome assembly GCF_027690675.1 of Bariatricus sp. TF06-38A. Classification (NCBI taxonomy): domain Bacteria; kingdom Bacillati; phylum Bacillota; class Clostridia; order Lachnospirales; family Lachnospiraceae; genus Bariatricus; species Bariatricus sp. TF06-38A. The sequence goes on along the minus strand of NZ_JAQFCE010000013.1, from coordinate 41,367 downwards.
GCCTGATCTCGGTATACCTGATGTTCCATCAAATAAAACTGTTTTCCATCAATAATGACGGTGTCTGTTGCAATCCAGTTCCCCTTTTTCCCATCAATCTGATAATTCTCAGTTTCCATAGTGATCAGTGCACCGGATGTGTTGATACGAATAAATCCGGCCAGATACTGTGGATAGTTCTCATCTACATAGTAGCAGCTGATTTCTCCATTCTTGTTCAATACGAGCACGTCACTGACTTCGCATTGATTTTTCGTCCGTTTCCAGATGTCAGCGACTTTTTCATTTTCCTGCATTTCATGAATCGAGATTAATCGGTAATTTTCGACAGTAATCGACACATTCTGCTGTCTTGCCTCTTGATATGGCAGATGCCACAGTGCTTTTCCTGCTGTCTGCTGATCTACTCGGTAGACTGCAAATTGATTAAGCTTCATAGGCATCATCCTCCAAGTTATTCAGATAATAATTCAGATCCAGAGAATAGTAGTATTTGTCTTCGATCTGCTGTAATTTTCCAACTGTAGAATTGATGATCTCAATTATTTCATCATTCTCAGGATCACTTTCTTCCTGTTCCAAAACTTCCAAAGCTTCTTTCAGTGTTTGGATTGTTTCTTCCTTTGTGTGCTGCTGGAAGATAGCAGTAATAGTCAGTTCGTTTTCTTCCAGGTTTACATTTCTCATAGGCTCATTTCCCCCCTTTTCTTTTTCGGTATTGGTTTCATCTGTATATTCAGCTCCTTCTCGTTTTTTTCTTCGCTTATATTTTTTTCGTTATCCACTTTCTTATTGGATTCCAGAGGATTTTCCACATTTGGATGTCTTTCTTCCAAGTATTTTTCCACACGACTGATTGCATTTTGCACATAAGAATTTTCTCTAAATCCAGGAATCGAATTCAAAAATTCTTTCTGTATTTTTCCTTCAATCATCAGACTCTGCATTCCTTCATAATCACTTCCGTCTTTCAGATCAAAGCCAACACATTTCAGTCCATGCATACGTTCTGATGGGATTTTCTCATAAGCTTCCAAGGCTTCTGGTAATGTCAGGTCATAATGTACTTCACCCATTACAGGAAATTCAGCACATTCAGCCGCATAAAAGCTGATACATGTAAGATCATTTTCATAATCCACATTTTCTATTTCCGGGACAATATCGAGTATTTTTTCTCTTTGTGCTGCAAAGTCTGGAAGTTCTGCAAATCCAAATCGATCCACGTAATATGCCTGCATATCCCCACCACGGTTTGTAATGATAACATCACTGACCGACATAGAATGTGCTTTATAATCTGCCGGTGGATTATCGTTGAACATAGCGTACAAATCATCCAGCTTTTCATTTTCATGTAATCTGCCAGAATAGACACATTTATAATTTTCTGCATCGATTGTAATTCCATCTTCTTTGACCATTGCCATATTCATAAATAAATGTTGTTTTCCCGGTGTGTCTTCATCCACATGATAAATCGCATAGAGGTCACCATTACCTCTGAACATTTCTTCCTCTAGGGTATAATCATACTTAAATGGGTACATAGCCCGATCAACTCTCTCCGAAACATCCGTCCCTTCTGCAATCGTATCTTCCAGCCAGTCTTTGATATCTCCCCATGATTCAAACTGCAAATACCCGGCAATTTCATGTGTCCCATCCGGTGCCAGTACAATATGTCCCGGTTCGCTTTCCCGATAATCATAACGGTATCCGGCTGCTTCCAGTGCATCTACCAGAATGCCGTATTTTTCATGTAATTCTGTTTTCTGTTTTTCTTCAAGAATGATTTCCAGTTCTTCTGTAAGCTGATCGATCATTTCACCGGCTGTCTTGCGGATCACATCCATAGATGCTTTCATTTCCTTCATTTCCCGGCTGCTGCTCCACCCTGCAATATAAGGAAAACTGTAATCCGATGTATCCAAACCAAAGGAAGAACACACACAGTAAGCAACAGATTCTGCTTCAACCTCTTTTGTCAGACGGTCTTTTTCTACACCCAGGCTTTCCATGATTTCCTTGTCATGCAGTTTAGCATGGACAGTTTCATGAATAGCAGTCTTTAAGGTCTGGCTTTCACTGAGTCCTTTTTTGATCACGATTTCCTTATCTGCATTGTGATAATATCCATTGGCATTGCCATCGATCTCATCGAATCGTATCGGCACTGGGGATATTTTCTGAATAGCCTGCATGAAAGAATCAAAATCCTGTACAGCTGCAGTCAGTAATTCCGGTGCCAGTGTCTGGATTGGTTCCCCGGATGTCTGAGCAATATCAAAGACGGTAACTGCTTTAAAATGCGGAACTGTAACTTCCACCTGTTCAGTCTTAGGTTTTCCATCGGTTCCCATGATCGGTCGCTGATTTTCATCCAGAACCTCTTTTTCCTTCATTTTCTTATATGGTGCCGGTGCAATGATTGTAATTCCTTTTTCGCCTTTCATGACCTGTCTACCCATGGACTGCCAGTTTTTGTAGCTGGTAACAAGTGTGGCATCCGGTCGCTGCATGGCGATCAGCATTGTATTATTAAAGGAATAATTGTGAAACTTTGCCATGGTTTTAAGAAATTCCTGATAGCGGTTACTTGTAAAAAGTTCTTCCACACCGGATTCCAGTGACTGCATAATGCTGTCCATATCTTTTCCCTGAACCGGTAATGGAATTGTTGCTGTCTGCACTGTTGGAATATCTCTTACGTCACCCTTTTCTTTTGTATCTGTTACTTCTTCATAGGGTGCGGTGGCTTCAGTCACCATTCCTTTAGTCAGATCAATATCTTCAACACGAGTAGAAAAACGAACCCTGCTATCTGGAAATTCTCCTTTATCTCGAAAGGAATAGTAATTCCCATTCCGTCCTGTAATGATGTGATCAACCAATGAAATCCCCATCAATTCCCCTAATTCCTGCATTCTTGCTGTAGTCTGGATATCCGATGTAGATGGTGTCAGATTTCCGGACGGATGATTATGAATGAGCATCATTGAATGAGCATTCGAAAGAATTGCACTCTTAAATATTTCTCTTGGATTAATTAATGCTTCATTCAGCGATCCTACAGATACGATATTCATATTGATCGGTGTTAAATCTGCCTGTAAATTAACAATACAAAAGAGTTCCCGATCCATCTGGGAAAGAAATTCATTCATAACACGAATTGCTACATCTGGATTATTCATAGGTTCATTACTATAAAGTGGTGGCTGTTCCACCATACGAATTGCTACCTGTTCTAATTTATCTGCCATCAGCAACACCTCCAATCGGCACATTTATAATAAATTCCTGATCATGTAACGTCTCAATTTGCTTCTTCAATTTTTTAAACGAAAATGTGTGTGATAATCTTTTTCGATACTGGCTGTATCTTAAGCTTGTATTTGTTTTAATGTTCTCTTTCGTCATAATCTTCTCCTTTTCAAAATGCCCCACGACATTTCCTTATGCCGCAGGGCGTTTGCTCATTTAACGGGTTTCATGCTTGATATTAGAGTTCCATATCGTGCTTCTTTGTTTTCGGTTTCTGATCCGGCTGTTCTTTTCCTGCTTTCTCTGTTTTTGCAGCCTGCGCTTCTTTTTCTTTCTGACGTTCTGTAAATCTGCCGGCTTTTTCAAAGACGTGATCCTTTGTGTCAAAGTGATATACATCATTGGTAAGGCGTTCTGCTGGTGCTACCTGAGTCGCATTGACTTCTTTTACCATATCTCTTAACATTTCTGCATCCACTTGCCCGTCATCTGGCAAGACCAGCATTTCATGGATGGATGATGGCAAAATGAAGAAATCATTTCCAAGAAGTTCCCCCATGCTATCCATGAATTCCGGATAAAAGATCACACCGGCTCCATCAATTCTGTCTGTATTCGTAACAACAAAGAATGTCGGCATCTCGCTTGATTCCTGCAATGTTTCCTGCAGCATTTCACGTTCATCCGGTGTCAGCATGAGAATATTTTTCTGGTACATTTCATCTATCAATGCACCTATACTTGATACCTCCGGAGCCATGACACGCGGTGAACTTTTCATCGCATCTTCATGAAGCTGTTCTGCAGAGATTCCATACTGTTCAAGCAGATCATTCTTGATAAACATGGAACTTAATCCATCCTGATCCTTGCCTACTGCCACATGATAGGTGATTGCGAGATCTTCCTTCAGATGGTGTGGCGCATTTTCGAGGACTTCCTTATTTGCTTCGGCTGATGATACACGGATAAACAGCTTGTCCTTCACATCTTCATAATTTAAAATGGATTTCAGATCAACCTGTATCGGTGCCTCAATGACTATATCTGCAATCTTTCTACATACAGTTTCCATTGTTACGCCAGGCTGTGCTTTATATGCTTCATACAGTTGGTTAAGATTAATTGTTGGAGTAAGCATCTCCCCTTCTTTTCTCACCATCAATCCCGTATAGGCACGGTTCAGTTTCTGACACTCCATCGTTGACACCTCGGCATTCTCATAATCCTTCGGTAAAAAGAGTCTGATATTGTCCTTTACTTCATTTACAAATTCATTAAAATTCATTCTTCGTTTCCTCCTCTAATCTGTTTTCTTATTTCTTTTTGCTTTTGTTTTTTGGTTTCTTTTTGGGAAAGGATAAAGAAAAATTCACCCTTCCGGTTTCATCTGCATCCATATGAAGATCTGCCTCAAAGTACATATTCTTCTTTCTGGAATACAGGTCTTTTACATGCACACATCCACTTTTCAGAAGTTCTGCAGCCATCTTTTTATCCATGGTTTTTTCCATGCTCTGCAGATAGCGGTTATCTTTCCAGAGAGCAAAGTGACAATCGTGGTTGCTACAATAGAAGTTGGTTTTGCTTTCATATACCAGGCTTCCACATACCGGACATGTTCCAATGCTTTCTCTGGTCTGAAATCTTCTTGTTTCTTCTTCGGAAATCGCATCGCATCCATTCAGCATCATGGTCAGCATGTTTTTGATCTCGGTCATAAACTGTTCCGGTGCAATCTCTCCATGCTCCATCAAGAGCAGCTGATTTTCCCATTCTGCAGTCATACTTGCAGATTTCAGAAAGTCTGGCAGGATCTCCACAAGGACTTTTCCATCATCTGTTGGAAGGATCTGTTTCCCTTTTCGGGTGGCATACTGGGAATAGATCAGTTTTTCGATGATACCAGCTCTTGTTGCCGGAGTTCCTAATCCTTTCTTTTCTGTGTCTTCATCGAATTCCTTATTTCCAGCAGTTTCCATTGCTGCAAGGAGAGTATCTTCACTGTATGGTTTTGGTGGCGATGTAAAATGTTCTGTCTTTTCTGCAGCTACAGCATAGAAAGTCTGTCCCTGGGTTACTTTCGGCATCCTCTCTTTCATTTCCTGATCCGGATCTACGATTGCCATGCGATCCTTATTCTTGAAGCAGTTTTCAAAGAGTTTCCATCCATCCTGCAACACAGTTCTTCCTTTTGCTTTGAAGATTTCTCCCTGGCATTCCACTTCAATCTCTGTTTCCTGGTAAATGTGATCCTTACTCATTGCCATGACCGTATGGACTGCAATCAGGAAAAGAATCTTTTCTTCCCAGGATTTCAATTCATCCAGATGGCAGGATGCAAGTTCCATCGTTGGAATGATTGCATGGTGATCTGTCACCTTGCTGTTATTCATGACTTTCTTCACATCTGGCTGCTCCGGCTGATCAAACGGACCTGTCAGTTGATATTTCTCATAAATCTGACGAACCACATTTCTTGCTGTCTGCTCCATATCTTCGGTCAGATACTGGCTGTCCGTTCTTGGATAAGTGATCAGTTTCTTTTCATACAGGCTCTGAGCGGTATCCAGTGTCTGTTTGGCTGTCATTCCGTAGATACGGTTTGCTTCTCTCTGCAGTGTGGTCAGATCATAAAGCTTTGGTGCTTTTACTTTCTTTTCCGTTTCTTTTACTGCTGTGACAATAGCTTCACTTCCCTGGCATCTACTTCTTAACTGTTCCGCCTCATCCGGATCAAAGATTTTTGGCTTTACAGCCGGAATTCCATCACAATCGAGTTCCACATTGAAATACTTTTCTTTCTGGAAATTGCTGATCTGTCCGGCACGTTCCACCAACATGGCAAGTGTCGGTGTCTGAACCCTTCCAACGGTCAGCTTTTTGAAGTACTTTGTGGTGTAAGCTCTGGTTGCATTCATTCCTACCAGCCAGTCAGCCTGAGAACGGCATACAGCAGCTTCGGCCAGATGTCGGTATTCCTCTGCGGATCTCAGATGCTGCATTCCATCAAGGATTGCTGAATCTTCCAGAGAACTGATCCATAATCGTTTCACCGGCTTTTTACTTCCGGATAAGTCATAGACATGTTTGAAGATTAATTCTCCTTCACGTCCGGCATCACAGGCATTTACGACGTATTCAATTTCCGGACTGTTGAGCAGTCTTTTTAAGATATAGAACTGATCTTTCTTATCTTCTGAGACTGTAACTTTCCAGTCTTTCGGGATGATCGGGAGATCTTCATATCTCCACTGGTTAAATTTCTCATCGTAAGCATCCGGTGAAACATATTCGGCCAGATGTCCGAAGCACCAGCTGACCATACAGTCGGTTCCTTGTAAATATCCGTCTTCTCGTTCCTGTGCTCCAATCACTTCTGCGATTGCTCTTGATACACTTGGTTTTTCTGCAATTACTAAATACATTATGTATTACCTCCTTCATATAACGAAACGGAGAGAGCATGTTTTACAGCCCCCTCCACTAAAAAAGTTTATTTATTTTTCATTTTCTTCAAAATCTTCGTCTTCAGACTCTTCCTCATCCGGAACTTCTTCCAGTCCACCTGTTTCCAAACCTTCCGGCTGATCATCCTCATCTTCCTCTTTTTTAGGTTTATAGATCTTGAAGTAGTAGTAAGCTGCCACACCGCCGAGAGCCAAAATCAGGATTGTTGCCATTGCACCCATATTGGTTTTTGCAGATGCTGTTTTCTCCGGATCAATGGTAGCTTCCTTGTCTACATCCTCATTATTTGTTTCATCCAGCACTACCTTTGATTTATCTGGCTGTGGTGTTACGACAGTAGCAGTGCTGTCTTTATCCAGAAATTCGGACAGATCATTCTCATCAATCTGGGATAACATATAGACATTCTGTGATGTGGCACTACGGTCGATCACGATATAGAAGGTGTTGTTATTTTTCGTTGTAACCGTAAGAAATTCCTTTGTGGAATCATCGGTAATGTCATCCTTGACTTCACCATTGCCAGGTGTCGTAAATGCAGTTCCCTTGTCTGTTCCATCTTCCGGCAGCACCTCGTTTGTGTTTGTCGCCTCGTCCTTTTTCTCTTCTTTGTCTGTTGACTGTTCCGTCTGAGTTGTCTCTACTTTGGATGCCTCTGCCGATTCATCCACATAGGCAAATGCTGTGGTTGATGCTGTAAAAAGCATCATGACTCCCAACAGCAGTCCTGCCATTTTCTTATTCATTTTCTTCCATTTCACCATTCTGATATTCCTCCTTATTTTCTTCTGTGAATACAAAGGAGCCTGAACCTTCATCGTCAGACTCCCTGCTTACCTGAAATTTAACTTTTCCACTCTGGATACCATCCAAAAGATCATATAACTGATCATTATCCATCTTCATACCACGGATGCACCTGATCATCTCATTGTCCTCTTCCTGCTTTAATGCAGCCTGGACACCCCTAAGATATTGCTGCAGATCCGCGATCTTTTTCTCTGTCTTGGCAATCTCATCCAGATATTTTTTAATCTTTTTATTCAAACTTTCACCTCCCTTCGTTCACCCCTTTATGGCAGTCTTCCAAAGCACATGAAATGTTGCTGCCAGTAGGATGTGCTGATATTTGAGTAATGGATCGGATCCCCGCAATGGATCATCATATTGTTACCGACATAGATACCCACATGGCTTGCACCGGATGTGTTATACGTTCCCTGGAAGAAGATCAGATCTCCTGGTTTTGCTTCTTGCGGTGATACATAAGTACATACGCCTCTTAATCCATCTGCGGTCAATCGTCCATAGTTCCAGCCATTACCACAGTGGTTAATGACATAAGATACGAATCCTGAACAGTCAAATCCGGACGGAGAGTAACCACCCCATACATAAGGTACTCCCAGATATTTTTCCGCTTCTCGGATCATCCGGGCAAATTCTTCATCCTGCAGTGCTTCCGGTGGAATCTCATAGCTCATTCCATTACCGCCTGATCCACTGGTCACATTGTTTACATCCCACAGATAATTTCTGTTTCCATAGGTCGTATTTAACGCATTGTAAATAATCAGCTGTTCTGCATTCAGATTGGCTCTTGCCACAGCATCAAAACTTCCATTTGTCAGTGTCACATACAGAATCTTCTTGGTGCTTGTACTGGTAACGGTTACTTCCTGACTGCCATTGTCATCTGCGATATAAGCTTCCCAGGTCTGGTGTCCATGAGCAGAGGCTGCAGCATGGTTATCATAGTAAACGTCAAACTGGACACCATATCGTGCAAAGGCTCCGGTATCCTCAACTGTGTATTCCACACCATTCATTACTACCTTAGTGCCAATCGGCACAAATGGATTGGAAGCATCTACAGCAATGGTATGGTTTGCAGTTGGATATGCACCACTGGCAGTTGGACCTCCGGACCATACACCACAACAGATTCGACAATTACAATATCCGCTTGTCACTACCTGTCCCAATGATTCTCCAACGCGAACATTTCTGGTTTCTGTCACCGTTTCTGTTCGACCTTCTGTATTCAGATGATATTGTGCTTCAAAAAGAGATTGCAGCTCGTTTTCAACATCTGAGTACGTCCAGTCCCCGTATTTTGCGGTAAGATACGAGATAAGATGGTATGGATTATGACCAATCTCAGCAATGTTGTACTGATACTCGTCATAATTTGGATGTCTTCGTTCCATCTCATTGATCTGCTGATTCAAGGCACTTTCCAAAGCGGCATATCTGTTTTCGGCAGCATAGATATCCTCGTCTGAACTTGGATACGTTGTAATACCGATCACAGATCCAGCACCCTCAATAGAGGCACTGCAGCTCCCCAGAGATACTGCTATGACAAGAAAAAGAAGCGCAAAAATACCGATGCCTGCGAACATGGCACGATTACGCTTTATAATCTCTTTCAAGGCAATCTTTGCTTTCACCGTCATGTTCTCGACACCGGTAATGGTTGTCGCTCCACCTAGACTGCCAGCGGATTTTCCGGCTCTGGCTGCCCGGTATGCATCCTTATATCGTTTTTTCTGAAAGAAGCGGTTATAGAAATGTCTCTTTTGCTCAGCGTTCTTTACCGATTCTGCATGTTTGACTCCTTCCATACTTTCTGCAGAACCAAATTTCAGTTTCTTTTCTACAGTAGCCTCACGATAACCTCTGCGATGGGTTTTCACATCCGTTCGTTTGCTGCGGATCTGAGCATGACGTAGGCCACGTAACGCAGCTTCTGTTTCACGCTCTGCAAGTCTGGCACTTTCCACACCTGCATTTTCATCTGTTTCTTCCTCTTCGGAAGTGACTGCTTTCATGCCAGATATACCAGCTTGTGTAGCAATGTATTTCCCGGCTGTCCCTCCCGGTTTCATGCCAGCACCTTTCACCATCTGATTTCCTTCATCATCAAAGGATAATCTTCCGGCTTTTGCCTGTTCTTTGGTCATCTGTTTTTGCAGCTGCTTCTTCCGAATGGATTTCTTTTGGCTGTTCAGATTGTTATCATCATCCGGGATTTTTTCATGGCGATGCAGTTTCTTTCGATATCTAGATACTTTTTCTTCCGGTGTAACTTCAACTGTATCCTCAACAGCTTCCTGCCGGACAGATGATTTCCGGATCTTTTCCATCTGCAGTCGTTTCCCTTTTCCCGATTTTGAATCTTCATTCCCAGCCTTTTTTCGTTCCCGTTCCGGAACAAATTCTTCTTTATTTTCCGGTCGCCCTCGGCTCCTGTGACTGATGTCTTTTACACTACCATCACGGAGATTTTCTTCTGTCAGACCATCTCTGGTCATCTTTGCGACCTTTTTATCTTTGCCTTTAAATTCTTTTCCGGCTATAGGTCATCACCTCCTGGCACAACTTTTCTTTCTGTACTCATTTAGTTCCTGGCGTCCAATAATCGGGATACCAGGATAACCATCTGCCTGTGTCCTGATTGCTGGAGAGCTCGCCTGGATATGAAATACCCAGTTCAATTCACTCGGATCTCTCGGCCAGAAACCATTGATCAGCATAGCCTCCTTGAACTGATTGTTGTGCAGATGGATCTGGGTACGTTTATACAAAACTTCTTTCAGATCATCACTGGTAAGATGCGGATAGATTTTCTGTGCCGGATAAAAATTCCAGAATACCCAGTCAAGGATAATGTTCTGTGTTTCCAGCGGAAGTTCATACAGATGATGATCATCATTGACTGTATGAACACGGTATCCAGGCTGTGCATTTTCCAGATTTTTCATCTGAATGTAAGGATTATCCTGGTTCCACTGCCTGATTCGGATCTTATCGATTTCCTTCATGCTTTTCCGCCTCCATTTCTTTCTCTCGTTTTTCAACTTCTTCCGGTTTTGTAGTCATCAAACTGTACAGCTTCAAGTTCTTATCGAACTTGTCCTTAAATGGAATAATTGTTGTTCCATAGAAAAGAAGTCCTTCTCCTTCCCTGGAATTCGTCACATAAGACAACTGATATGGGGAAATATTCAACTGTTTTGCAAGGATCTGTCTGTCACCTGCAGCCTGGTTCAGCATCAGGATAAAATCACTGTTCTCAAAGATATTTTCAATTTCCCTGCTGGCAAGAAGATCTTTGATATTCTGGGTGATACCACTTGGAATACCACCCCATTTTCTGAATCTCTTCCAGATTTCTACAGAATAAGCTGCTGTCTGTTCTTCTTTGAGCAGAAGGTGGAATTCATCGATATAGTACCTGGTAGATTTGATGCCACGGTTGATCGTAACTCTGTTCCATACCTGATCCTGGACGATGAGCATTCCGATTTTCTTCAGCTGCTTTCCAAGTTCCTTAATATCAAAGCAGACAATACGGTTATTCAGTTCCACATTGGTTCTATGGTTGAATACTTTCAGTGATCCATTTACATAGATTTCCAGTGCTGTTGCAATTCTCTGGGCCTGGGGTTCTTTCTGCTTTCTGAGGCAATCATACAGGTCACCAAGGACCGGCATATTTTCCGGTTTTGGATCTGCAAAGTACTTCTGATACACCAGTGGAAGACAACGGTCGATTACTGATTTTTCCTCTGCTTCAATACCATCCCTGCTTCCCATGATCAGCTCACATAAGGACAGGACAAAATCGGATTTTACACCAAGTGGATTGTCATCATCGGAATAATCCATATTGATATCCATCGGATTGATATAATCCTTACTGGTCGGTGAAATGTGTACTACCTGTCCGCCAAGTGCATGGACCAGTGGATAATACTCTCCCTCCGGATCTCCGATGATAATGTCATCCTTCGTAACAAAGAAAGCGTTGGTGATTTCTCTTTTTGCAGCAAAGGATTTACCGGATCCAGGTGTACCAAGGATTAGTCCATTCGGGTTTTTCAGCTTTTTACGATCCACCATAATCATGTTGTTGCTGAGTGCATTTAATCCGTAATACAGGGATTCTCCTGCCATAAAAAGTTCCTGTGTCGTAAACGGAACAAAGATTGCTGTACTGGTAGTCGTAAGAGCCCGCTTGATTGGGATATGATTTACTCCCAACGGAACACTGCTCATCAATCCTTCTTCCTGCTGATAATCCAGACGTTTCAGCACACAGTTATATTTCTGTGCAATACCGGCCGTCTGGAAGATGGCATTATCCAGTGCCTGTTTTGTCTTTGCAGTATTTAAAAAGAGCGCTGTTACAAGGAACATACGCTCATTTCGTGACTGCAGGTCTTCTAACAGACGCTTAGCTTCTCCGCCATACGTGTTCAGATCCGATGGAATGATATCCATATCGTATCCGGCCCGGACTGCTTTTTTCTGTTCTTCGATTTTCATACGGTTGATATCCGTCACTTTGCTTTTTACCAGCTTGATTGCCTTCATCTGATCCACAGACTGGACATGCAGGTTGACGATGAGATTCTTATCAATATCCAGAAATTCTGCCAGCATTTTATCTGTAAGCTCCGGTGCCAGGATCTGTAAATAAGAGACTGCTCCGATGGTATTTCCCATACGAAATGTATTTCTGTCCTTGAATACAAAACTGGTCGGTGCCACATAATCTTTGGTATTGAGTCCAGTACGGATCATGGAACCATAATCAAACTGGAAGTCTGTCATGATATCCGGATTGAAAGTCTCATACAAAATCTGCAATCTTTCCACTCCATTCAATGGATAGGCTGGAACTCCAAGGATCTTGAAGTTGTTCAGGATATCTGATTCAATACGTTCCAGCTTTGGCTTTGCTTCCCGGATATTATCCGCTTCGATGGAAAAGGTGATATATTTTGACTTCACCAGACCGTTGTTTCCTTTTGCCAGCTGCTGTTTCAACATCTTTGCGTATTCCATACGGACATCATCAAAAGCATCCTCCTGTGGTCGGATCCGGATGACCTGCTCAAACTCCTTCATGCTGCTCTTATGGTTGATAAAGCTCAGCTGAAAATGGATACTGGCATCAAAGTAATTGAGGAAATCACACCAGTTTTCAAAGATTGCATTTTTATCTTCGTTCTGAGCCAGCTGGTAGTTGATGTCATAGAAGCGGATGCACTTAGAATACGTTTTTCCCTGTACCCTGCAGATTCCATCTCTTCCCATTTCCTTATAAGCGATCGACTGCTGAACAGACAGTTTTTTCTGCCTGCGTTTTTCCTCCTGCTTTTCCTTTTTCTTTTTCTCTTTTCTGTCTACTTTTTTGTATCCGGTATCTGCGACAGTTTTCTTATTTTTCTTTTTTCGCAACCGTTTTTCCTCCTTTCAGTTTTCCTGTATCCGGAGACTGCTTGATCTGTTCCGGATCTGTCTCATAATAGTTTTCAGTTTCATATTTTCTAACGGGTGGACGAAGAAACTTCACCCGGATCATATGCATCAGAACATCTTCCAGATGCATCCCGTCTTTTTCGTACATGGCAAATAAAAATGCCGGTAACATCAAAAGCACCATGACCGTTGCTGCATTACTGTTTCCCATCACATTACGCAAGAGGAAATAGCTTGGAATTCCCATTGCAGCACCTATCCCGATACAGATTAGCTGTCTTTTGGTCAGGTTAAATGCTACTTTATTCTTTACCTTTGTTAAATCTTTCGGTACGCTGACATATGCCATGATTTTCACTCCTTCCTGTAATTTAGTGCGCGTTAAATATCGACTTACTTAAGGATGCCGTCTTAAAGAGGCTGTAACATAAGATCACTGTGTAAGCCATAACGCCAAATAATGAAGAACTCAGATTATCTGAATACTGGATACCTGCAACAAGCACTGCATAGATTGCAACGCATACCATCATCAGAAATGCCTGGAAAGCCAGGGCAAAGAGTCCTCTGAAATAATTCGTGCCGATCTGTCCCCATTCTCTGTTACTCATAGTTGCGAATGGAATCGGCGCAACTGAGGTATATAGGTAAATCTCTATCATACGTCCATACATGATCACTGTGATTAGTACAGACAGGATTCTCATACAGAAGCCGGCGATAAGGGTTTCCAGCGCCAATACAACAAGTTCTCCGATTTCCATACTTTCCAGTGTTGCGGAAAGATCCGTCAATGCCGAAGAAATATCAATGGCGGTACTTCCTGTGATAACACCGGCCGCAGAATTAACTACGTGCTGGCCCACATCGAATACCGCCATTGTGATCGTAAATGTGTTACTCACCAGATATACAGCGATCCACATTTTTACGAAGTACTTGAAAAACATCCAGGTATCAATATCATGCATGTTGTTGCGCTCGGTCAGCATAGAAATCAATTCGTAGCAGAGTACGAGTGTGATAATAATACCTGCGATCGGCATGATCACGGAATCCGATAAGTTCCGGATCATACTGAATATGCTGCCGTTCCACCCTTGCGGGGTCTGTCCAACCTGGGTAGCGATCTCACCAGTCTTTTGATTGACATCAGTAAACATCGTGTCCAAGTTGGAAGTGATCATCCCGGTTAAGAGTTCCCTCATCCATTCCTCAATCGCATCAAAAATCTGACTGAACATGGATCTCTACTCCTTTCTCTTAACCAAATAATCCACTCAGAAGCGGGATCAGTTGTGTTCCGATCAGGATAACACCACCACCGCTCATCAGCTGCTTAATTCCCTGGGATTTTGCACCCGGGTTGTCGTTTCCATAACCTTCCATCAGGTTGATTACGCCCCAGACACCAAGACCGGCACCGATTGCAACGACCAGTGTCTGAAGGATATTGATTGCACTGCTAAAAAAAGCCATAATCAAATGTATGAACAAACGCTTTTTCTTATGGTCTGTAAGCGTTTGGCTCTACTCCTTTCCCTTTTATTCAGACCTTTTTGTACCCTTATCAGTAGTAGCAGGGTGCTCGAATTCTTTCTTTCATATCAGTCCTCACCTTCCTCAGCTTCAATCGCTGATACATCTTCTTGTGTTACAGTTACTTCATACATTTCAAATTCTGTATCTTTCGACATCACCAGTCGGTGTGCCAGATATTTTTCGACATCAAACGCATTATTCTTATTGAAATCGGCAAGCTCTTTGTACCGTTTGTGCTTTGTGATGTCATATTTGTTGCTTAAAAACGGCCGGACTCCACGAAGCTGTAAGATACATTTTTCTCCATCCATGACCGCCAGCTCATCTCTACTCATCAGTTCTTTTCCAGTCTTTTGATAGTTCAGTCCATAGGACCGGTTGCTGCCTCTGGTGTCTGATGTGTTATAAAGATCAATGGTTTCCTTTCCCAGGGTTTCTGATATTTCTTTCAGTGTGGAGCTTTCCTTTCCGCCCAGGAAAAGAACGGTGTCATGAGGTAAGCTTCAGCTCATCCTTCGAAAAGGACTTGCATCCACTCCCTCCCAAACCGCACGTACACCTCTCGATGTATACGGCTTTCCGCTTATCATTTGCGGTGTTACGAATGAATTAAATTATGGCATTCGGGGCATACCACGAGTGTTTTCCTTCTCCTTTTTCGCATGAGAAGTACCCACTCTGTATTTCCCTTTAAATCTTTGAGTTTCTTAACTTGGTGTATTACCAGATTTCTACAGTCTTTTTGGCATAATTCACAAGTATGACGTTCCACTCTCTGTTTGAGAGTGTTAGTCTTGGCATATTTTGAAAACTGCGGAAGCTCGCTTACATTATCAAACTTTGTAGCACATTCCTTCCGTTTATAACCATCCCTGTAGAATGTTGTTGTTTTCATTCCCTGCCTTGTTTCATACGCAACTGTAAATAATTCGTTTCTGCAATATCTCCGCTTAATCTCATGAACATTCGTCTTATACTTGCACGCAAATGTTTTATACATGCTGTATTTCATTACATTGGCAAATCTCCCTATTTTAAAGGAGTCATTCGCTATGGAGTAATAATTATATAGTCCACGGACTTCTGCATTGTATCTTGCGAGAATTTCAATATCGCTCTGGTTTACCAGTTTTCCCCTATGAAGGGCTACAAATCTCTCTTTTTCGTTTTCGTTGATTTTGATTTTCATTGCTTTGTATTCAATTAACTTACCTACCCATTTTTCGCGTGGAACATACAGTTTAACAACTCCTGTCTGACATCTCTGAACCCTTCCGTTAGAAGCCTTCTGTAGCGTCTGCACTCTTGATACCGTAATGTCGTAACCTAGAAATCTTGCTCTGTCTCCAGTGTGCGTAACCTTTGTCTTAGTGTCTGACATTTCTAATTTCAATGCTTTTTGCAGGAATATTTTCACGTCTTTCTTGATAGCTTCTGCGTCTGCTTTGCTACCAATAACCCCGATGATAAAATCATCCGCATATCTCGTATACTGCACCCTTTTATAATTACTGTCGTTATAGACGTAAGGTGTTGTAGATTTTTCAATCATTTCCAGTTCCTTAAGATTTTTGCATCTGATTTTCTTTTCTTCATCAGACAGACTATCCCATATCTCTCTGCCCTTTTTCCTATATCTGTATGCCTTACCGACACTGGACTTATATGCAGTAGAAAAATGTTTCTTCTTGGCTTCTGTATTGAAGTTTTCTGCATAATTTTCCATAAATTTGTCCAATTCATGAAGGTAAATATTTGCCAGCACTGGACTGACTCCCGACCCCTGCGGCACTCCGCTATAGGTTCTGTTGAATGTCCATTGTTCCATATATCCTGCTTTTAGGAATTTCCATATAAGCTGGATAAATGCTTCGTCATCAATCCTCTTTTTCAAGAGGTCAATAACTACATGGTGGTCGAAACTGTCAAAACAAGCGTGTATATCTCCTTCCACAAACCAGTTCGCACCAGTAAAGGTGTTCTGTATCTGTTTCAGTGCTGTCTGACAGCTTCTGTTTGGTCTGAACCCATGTGATTTATTACTGAACACAGGCTCATAAATACTCTCCAAAATCATCTTAACGCCTTCCTGCACGAGTTTATCATCCCCCGACTGAATACCCAGAGGACGTTTTTTACTGCTGTTTTTCTTTGCAATATATTCTCTTCTTGCAGGCTTAGGATGGTAACTTCGGTCTTTTAAGGATAAAATAATCCTCTCAATTCTCTCGTTACCCATGCCATCAATCGTTGTTCCATCAGCTCCGGCAGTCATACTGCCATCATTTGCGTAGATATTTTTATACGCAAGCCAATAAAACTCCGGGTTGTACAGATTTCTGTATAATCTCTGAAATCTGTAAGTTTCATTCTTTGACTTTTCCATCAAATTTTTCAATACCTCAGTTGGATTTCTCAATGCCTCTCGCACCTTCCTTCATTTTAGTATTTTCTGATAAGCTGCTCCCCTTCGCCATGTGATCGTCATTAACGTCTCGGACTACTATGGGAGCTGTGTGACCATGCCTGTTACCAGGTTTAGGTCATCCCCAGTTAGTAAATACAGGATTAGCATTCAGTGTTGTCGGCACCGACTTTCGCCATTTATCCGCTGTCTTGCGGTTGCTCTTTCATGAGTATCGCTTGCTTTCATAACTGCGAAATGAAACCAACATGAAAAGCATACGTTTCAATCCTTTTCGTATGCGGGGCACGGGTTCCCCCACTCTGGCTATCGTTTAGGCAGTTTAGCTTTGTACCTCATACACTGATTTTTATTCTTAAATATTCTGACGCATAGGATTAGCGCCTTTCCTATTTACGTTCCAACTGGAACAACAACATGCTACACTCCCCTTCGGGTTTCCCCTCTCGGATAAGTTGTAGGATAATAGGTTGTGATTTTTTCATCACCTGATACTTTTACCTACCGCTTGCTAAAGGCGGTATCCTGTAAGTACCACGTCGCCAATTTATATTGCACTGGCGACTTCTGGGCGCACACAGTTACCTGTGATCGTCTCAGCAGCATCCTTATAGATAGTTTTCAGCTGAGATTGTGACTGCAAGATGATAGAAGCGGAGATTTCCCTGCTTCGGATCGTAGCAATCAATTTGTCGAATTTGGGAATCTGTCCGATATTACTGAACTCATCAAGAAGCAGCCGTACATGATAGGGAAGCCTGCCTCCATGCTCATCATCCGCTTTATCACAAAGCAGGTTAAAGAGCTGGGTGTACATAATCGCTACCACAAAGTTGAATGTGTCATCGGTATCACTGATGATGACAAACATGGCTGTTCTCTGATCACCGATCATATCCAGTTCCATTTCGTCATACGACATGATTTCTCTTAGTTCCTGAATGTCAAATGGTGCAAGTCTGGCACCACAGGAAATCAAAATCGATTTTGCAGTTTTGCCGGCTGCAAGCTTGTACTTGCGATATTGCCTTACTGCAAAGTGTTCCGGATTTTCTACTTCCAGTTCTTCAAACAATTCATCCACTGCATTTTTAAATTCTTCATCATCCTCCCTAGTCTCACTGGCATTGATAAATTCCAACAGAGTAGAAAAGTTCTGTTCTTCCTCTGGTGCCTCATACCAGATGTATCCGATCAGTGCAGAATACAATAGACGTTCCGCTTTGACCCAGAAATCTTCCGTTGATTTTTCGCCCTCACCCTTGGTATTTGCGATAATGGTATTGACCAGCTTTAAGATGTCTTTTTCACTCCGGATATAATGGAACGGATTGTAATGCATGGACTTTTTAAAGTTGATCGTATTTAATACCTTGATCCGGTATCCTCCATTTACCAGCATCTTCCCGCATTCAACGATGATCGTACCCTTTGGATCAGTGACCACATAGGATACGTGGTCCGTCATCTGCATAAGATTGGGTTTCACATAGAATCTTGTCTTACCGGATCCGGAACCACCGATGACAATCACATTCTTATTTCTGGCATACTTTGGTGCTTTTGGTCTGCTGTTCATGGTCAGACGTTCCGTTTCTGTGAGGATGACATTGTTTTCAAAAACCGGATCCATGAAGGGTTCGATATCTTTTCTATTTCCCCATCTTGCAGATCCATACTCCACACCCTGCCGGAACTTCTTTGCGTTTTTAGAACGATAGTAGACAACCAGTTTTAATGCACTTGCAACCAGAACACCTACTGTAAGGTCCTGCAAAGCGATACTTGGCAGCCAGCTTAAAAATGCCAGTCGAAAATTGACTAACATCACGCCAAGTCTCTGGACCATGCTTTCTCCCAGGCAATGCCGGTACAGCCAGGATCCTTTATCTGCTACATAGAAGATAAAGAAATATGGGAGATTTAAGATCACCAGCCGTTTGATCTGGACCTTCTGTAATTTCTCCCGCATCATCGTTCCTGACCTCTGGATTTTTGTCTCTGCTTCACACGCTGGCGGTGCTTTGCTTTTCTTTCTACAGATTTCTGCAGTTTCTTTCTGACAGATGGTTTCTTCACCTGTTTCTTTTTCAGTTCTACTCCGGCATATTCCCGGAAAGCCGCTGTCATCACATCCACATCTTTAGCCTTAAAGAAGACCAGATATTTTGGTGGATCCGCACCGACTTCTTTTTTCAGGCTGTAATCAATCCCGTACTTTCTTGCCACACGGTCAAAGGATTTGATATTTTCATCTGTGATCTTTATGTTGGAAAGCTGTACTCCCTGTGCATTCAGCTGCTTGATGGTCTGCTTTCCATGTGGCTTTTTCTTTTCAATCTTTTTTCGGGCTTTTTCCCTTCCTTTCTCCTGGGCCCGTCCGGTCTTTTCAGCCATTTTCACCTGCGTTGCTTTCTGTTTCCTCCGGTTGTCCATTTCCAGGAACTTCCGAATGGCTGCTTTTAGCACACTGGCAGTGATCTTGACTCCCTGGATGCTCAGGCTGATCACTTTCTGATTTACTTCTTCCTGCAATTACCCACGTCCTTTCTTTCCTTTCATTTCAGAATGAAGACGGGCAATACAATATCCGATGCATGGAACATGTTTTCCATACGGACAGCCACCACATGGTGTTGTTTTTACCGCTTTTTTCTTTTCAGGAAGCAGATAATGGCACTGCTTCAAGTTACAGCCTTTCTTTTTGCCTCCCCACCAGTAACAGTACTTACAGGACCATGGCTTTTCTTCGCTGTACTTTCTTCCTTCTATAGCTGCATTTGGTTCTATGATCAGATCTTTATTTGTCTTCATTCTGTTCTTCCTCTTTTCTCATGATTTCTGTCAGTTTTTTCTCTGCCTGACTTCCGGCAGCAATGAGACAATACAAAACTGTAAATATTGCCGCTGCTCCCAGAAGAGCAACAAAAATAATGATATTTCTCATGGTTTCTCCCATCTAAAAAAGCGTCCACAGATTCCTTTCGGTTTCCATGAACGCTCATTCTTATTTGATTAGTGTTTCTTTTTTCTCATAAATGCAAGGGCTCCTGTACCAGTCGCACCAATGCCGAGAAGCATAAACCACAGCCACAGATTGGTGTTATCCCCAGTCTTTGGTGAATCACTGACAGGTTTTCCACCTTCCGGTGTCTTTTCTGCCGGTTTTTCCTCATCTACCATGGTTACATGCTGTACTTCACTAGTATCCTTTACTTCGAATTCCACATCTTTTGCAACCAGATAGCCATCCGGTGCTGTTTCTTCACGGAGAGTGTATTTTCCGATTGGAAGCATTTCGATGTAATGTGCTTTCTCTGTACTGGTCCAGCTTTCCACAACTTTTCCATCCTGATCAAGGATCGTGAGTTTTGCTCCCGGAAGTTCTTTTCCGGCGATATCCTGTTTGGAGATTTTCACCTTCGTCACATCATCCTTCATCTCAACTTTCTGCACATCGGCAGTATCTTTGATGGTGAACTTCACGCTTTCAGCTGTCACATAACCATCGGCCGGTTTTGTTTCAACCAGTGCGTATTCTTTTCCGACAGTCAGCTCACGGATCACATGTGCTTCTTTACCGGAAGTCCATTCATCCACGATATTTCCATCGGCATCTACCACTTTCAGCTTACATCCTGGAAGTTCTTTTCCGGTTGTCAGACTGGATTTGGTAAATTCTACAACGGTTGGCTGATTCTCAAAGGTAAAATCATAGGTTACAGTCGGCTGATTCTCACCTGCATACTCAAAAGTAAATTCCTTTACTTCATCGTTGGTTACAAATCCGTCCGGTGCATAGAGCTCTTTTACATAGTAAGTTGCTCCTATTGGAAGATCTGCAACAAATGTGATCTTTCCTTCTTCATCCGTAGATTTCAGTTCAATGATCTCATCGGCTTCGATCAGGACTTTACCAGTTGTCTCAGACTTAATGTCTTCTTTGGCAAATAATCCAAAGATAGCTCCTTCCAGTGTACGGTCAGAATCTTTTTCCTTCTTAAGTACACTGACTTCTACTCTCTGACGGTTGTTCTGCCAGTCTTTGTCATAGACTACAACCGGTGTATCCTGATCCACGTAAGTCAGATCTACATGACGGATCTCACCATCCAGTACATGACCGTAAGCAGTTCCTGTTTCTTTCACATAGTATTTACCAAGTGGAAGATTTTCCAGTTTTGCAATACCGGTTTCATCTGTCTTGATCGTTGCAATCAGTTCATCCTTTTTATAGTAATCGTCACTGACGCCATCGGCAGCCTTAATGTCTTCCTCAGCATAGACTTCAAACGTAACATCTGTCAGTTTTCCGGTTACATAGTTGAAAATGTGTTCCACCACACCTTTGACCTTATCGGTCAGTGTAACAGAATCCAGAAATTCTCCCTTTTTGTTGATGATGAGTTCACCAACCGGTACCTCGTCCTTCATTTCCACTTTCTGAACCTCTCCGGTATCTTTGACTGTGAATGTCACATCATTGGCTACCAGATAACCATGCGGTGCAAACTCTTCATGTAGGGTATAAGTCTCACCCACCTTCAGATACTTGATCACATGCGGTGCATCTTTGGAAGATGTCCAGCTATCTACTATATTTCCATCTTTATCCGTTACTTTCAGATAAGCTCCATCCAGTTCTACACCGGTTGTTGCATCTGATTTTGTGATCTCAACAGTTGTCGGCTGGTTCTTCTTTACGGATTTTAATGTTACTGTCTGCACATCCTGCCCCTGATAAGAAGCATCAAATCTCAGTACTTCATCCGAAGATACGAATCCATCTGGTGCTTTCAGTTCTTTTACATAATAGCCTCCAAGTGGAAGATCCAGTGTACATGCTGCCTGACCTTTTTCATCAGAAGTCATTTCCTGTAAAAGAGTATCTGCTTTGACGATCACTTTTCCATCTTTCGTCTGAATGTCTTTTGCATTGTAAATACCGAACACTGCTCCGGCTACTGTATTGCCTATCTCAGCATCCTGTTTTTCGACAGTAATCGACACTTTCTGTCGTTCATCTGTGACAGAGATTTCTTTCTCGATCACTGCAGTATCCTGATCCGCATAAGCAAATTCGACATTTTCCGGCACAGTATTTAATACATAAGTGTCCGGTGCATTCTTCTCTTTGACATAGTATCTGCCAAGTGGAAGATTCTTTACGGTTGCATAACCATCTGCATCCGTTGTGACGGTTGCTACCAGTGCATCCTTTGCAAAATACAGAGTTCTCTGTCCATCTGCATCTACCTGATGATCGGCAGTATAGATATCCTCTGCCGCATAGACTTCGAATTCTGCTCCTGCAAGTCCGGCCATTTCATACTGGAAATCCTTATCAAATCCTTTTAACATTTCCCCCTGTTTATAGATCTTTAACTGACCTTTGACTGGGGCATTGGTATATTCCACATCAATGACTGCATCTCCTGTGACAGGATCGGTCAGATAAGCAGTATCTGTATCAACGGCAACTGTCACATAGTTTTTGGATATCGTGTACCCATCGGGTGCCGTCACTTCCTCAATCCGGTAGTTACCAGGTTTCAGATTCTTTGGCAGTACCAGGTATCCTTCCTCATTTGTGAAATAAGATTTGTGTACTGTTGGCTTCGGATAGGATGTTGTCTGTTCCACATATTTCTGATTATCCAGGTCGTATACCTTGAACTCAGTATTAGCCAGGAGTACAGATTTCTGTGTTTCTGCATCCTTTTTGATGATCTTTAATTTTGCTTTGAATTCTTTATCCAGCAGCACTCGCCATGTCTGCGGTGTATCCGGATAATTCTCTGTGATCTTCACTACAAAATCATCGACCGGTGCATAGTTGTGTTTGCTTGTGGTCTCTCTTACCACATAAGTTCCATATGGAAGCGGAATCGATCTTGCATATCCTTTTTCATCGGTAAACATTTCTGTCTGGCCATCTGCAGTCAGTACAACTGGTCTGGCTGAATCAAAATCATAACTTCCATCTGCTTTTACTTTCAGATCACTGACAAGCCATGCCGAAAAACCAACTCCCTGCAGAAGGTCTGCATCGGTCTTCCCGTTGTTTGCTGCCTTGATAATCTGGAACGGCTGCTTGATGACGGTTTCTTTACATACAGAAGTTCTTTCTACTGTCGGAACAGTAGCACCTTCGTAAGTACAGTCCACCTCATGTTCTGTCGGATCCAGTACGTATCCCACCGGAGCACTAAGCTCTTTCAGATAATACTTTCCAAGATAGAGATCCGATACAGAAGCTTCGCCATTCTTATCCGTTGTCAGGGATGTGATCAGGCTGTCTTTCTTATGGATCGTTCCGGTTCTTCCATCCGGATGAACAATATCTTCCCTTGCATAAAGGCCATATACTGCACCTTCCAGCGTTGCATCCCCCTGTGCTGCATTCCCTGTCTCAGCATCCTGTTTTGCAATGTTGATCTTTGCATTTACACGTTTGTCTGTTACATTTTTAGTCGTTGTCTTTCCGATAGCAAGAGTCACATTATAAGACTTTGTATCAATCTGATATCCTGTTGGAACAGAGATTTCTTTCAGATAAACAACTTCCTGTGTCTTTTCCATTGTGAGCTGTGAAGCACCATTCTGATCTGTTGCAGGCATCTCTGCAATCAGTTTTGTACATGCAGCATCGGAATAGATCCCGTACACTGCACCAGCCAGTGCATTGCCTGTATCCTGGTCTTTCTTTACAATGGATACCTTACATTCTTTTGTCCAGGTTACTTTAAAATCCACATATTTCTCATTTCCGACACCTTCACCGAAAACAAGAGCCAGGTCCTGTGTTCCAGATCCTGTTGTGATCTTATAGGCTGAATATTCCTTATCAATACTTCCTTTCATCTTAGAAGAGAAAGTAGCACTGACATTTTCTGCCTGATTAAGTGGTGCTGTCAGATAGAACTTTGTACCACCGGAAATCTCCACATTAGCCCCTGCAGCACTTGTTTTTCCGGTTGTCACATTTACAAGTTTTACACCTTTCGGCAGCTTGAAAGTGATCGTCTGCAGTTTATCCGCTTTGAATATGATCACACTTGTTCGCTGGCTGTTTCCTTCCACATAAGCCTTTACATTAGATTCGGAAAAGCTCATATCTACAGACGGAATGTCCGGCATATTTACACAATAATTGTAAAGTTCCATTGCCAGGTTCTTTCCTGTTGCATTGGTTCCGGATGCCCAGTCACTGGATCCATTTGCATAAGCCGCTGCAAGATGCGTAATGATGAATCTCTTTCCTGCCGGAAAATCCGGATGTTTCTCATCGAAAAAACCATTCTCATCACTTGCTTTTGTTCCGTAATAGCAGACCTTCGCAAGTGTTTTTCCATCGGCAAGTTTCTGGATCGTATAAGTTCCATTTCCCGGTCCTTTTTTCGATGGTTCAACACAGTATGCTGTCGCATTGATGCTTCCCCATTTCACATAATATGGACAAGTCAGATAAGAACCTAATCCATAATCTGCGTAATAGTACCAGGAACCGGCTGTGACGGTGACTGATTTTGTTCCTGTTTCACCGGAAGCAAGCATCATTGGCATATCAAAAGTAATACTTTCGCCTGCTTCAAGATCTGCAAGAGCAACTTCCTGGTCAACCGCTTCCTGCATAACCTCTGAGAGTGTGATCCCTGTTTCCGGATCAACGGTCTCCTGATCCTCCGTTGCTTCGATCTCTGCATCAAATTCTTTTTCTGTCAGTTCTGTTTTGCTCTCCGTTTTAGCATCACCAGTTTCCTCTGTAGACGAGCCAGCCTCAGAATCCTCTGTTTCTGTCTCATCGGAAGAACCAGCATCCTGATCAGAAGAACTTTCTGACTGCGAATCTTTCTGCTGATCCGCTTCTTTTACCACGATCTTTCGATTGATCTGGTAGGTTGGGTGATCCGTTGTCTGTGGTTCTACATAATAGACTGCCTTATAGGAATTGGCATAATCGGTAGAAAAGTCATTCCCGTCCGTATCTTTTGCTTCCTGAAATGTAACTTTTACTTTGCTGTCATCCTGGATCGTAAGACCGGTATAATCACTCTTTACATCGAAATTGTCTCCAACCTTGATCTCATAATCCTTTGCAGTTACCACTTCATCTTCATCCAACTGATCCTTGATCTCCTCATAATACGGAATCTTTTTTACAGATCCGGCATCATCAGAAGCATAGGCAACAGCGGGAGAGAGTACCGTCGATAGAACCGTTACTGCAGTCAGTAAACCGGACATCACCCTGCGTGCTTTCTTTTTCACGTTCATTCTCTTAAATCCTTCCTTTCTGATTTTTTTGTGTATGGTTATCTGTTCGTGTCTGCGTATTATCTTTTATACGAAGATGATCGCCTCCTTTCCTGAAATTTGCGCTATTTGGGACAGTCAGCACAAGCTGAGATAACAGCACAAATATATGGCGGTACCTGTTTGTCACAAATACCGCCACATGATTTCTACTGTCATCCTCTTTTCAGATTCAGACATTTTATTTTGATTTAAGATTTAAGCGTTTTCCTGTTTTCTTTCCCGGATCCGTTCCTATATCAGTTTCCATCTCTGATACGTTTTCTTCTGGCAGACACGCAGCTTTTCGCTCTATGCATGTTCAAACCGAATATCACTCCGGGCAGGCTATTCATTTTTCAAGGTACATGAAGGTGTTCTATGCAAACCCTTCATATAACGAAACGCTCAGAGCCTGTTTTACAGTGGTCTAATTCAATTTTTTTAAAATTCTTCGTTTTCCGCCTTTTTTTTCATCGTTTTTAATGCCCTGTTCAGGAGGTCATTTACACTCTGCTGTTTGATTCCCAGATAATCTGCAACATCCTGCTGACGCATTTCCTCGAAATAAACCAGATTGAGTACCGTCTTTTGTCTCTCTGTTAACTCTTTGATCAAAGCGTTTAGAATTTCTCTGTCGATAACATCGTCAACAAAATCTTTTGAAGATCCTCTCATAATCTCCGCATCATCTGTAACATCGCTGTTAGAAAACACACCATGATTGGTGCTGATTTTGCTCTGGCTGTATGCCATACGGTCTTCAGCCTCCATCAGCAGACGGATATACCAGTTTTCATTATCAAAGAACTCTTTATTGAATTCCTTGTTATCGCCAGTTACACTCACATATTCATAGTCATCACAACTATGAAGCGGAAATACGGTTGATTGATTTCCTGCTGTATAAAGTACATATCCGTGATCATAAACAGAGATTGTTGTATCTGCATTGATCATTTCCTTTACTACAACTTTGTGTTCCTTCAAGGATTTCACGCTTGGGATTCTCTTCTCCACATCAGCAACTTTCACGATTTTTTTCAGTTCTTTTAATGTCAACATAAAGACCACCTTTCTGCCTTTCGGCTCCGGGTGGTCCATTCCATCTTTTATGAAATTTCTGCACAGACATAAAGAACTGCAGTACAAGAGGTCACGAACTCACCCGTTTTTTTTGAACGGGAGTCCGCGACTCCTTTGTAACGCATGTATCTGCGTTTAGATTAAGTTTGCCAGATTGCCTGGCTTATTCAGTTGATATGTGCATCTTCTGATTCATTCTCTGTTTGCTCTTTGCGAAACATGGAATAATCGCCCATAGCATCGTAAGGACAATGCCTTACAAATTCCTGGTATTCGATTTCAGTCATCTTTGCTTCCTCCTTTGTGTCATATTATCAAAATCTCTCTCTGCAATTATTTTTGCAGAAGAGAATTCAACCTCTATATAACGAAACGCTGAGAGCCTGTTTTACAGTGGGGTACGACAAAAAATTTAAAAATTTTTTGAAATACATCAAAAAAGCCCGACAAAACAAATACTTCAACAATCTCCAAAACCAGAAAATACTTCTGATCTTGCAGTGTATCCGTAAATGTTTTGCCGGGCTCTTAGTGATTCCAGTCAGATTCAGCTCCTTGACAAACTCTTACTGTCTGGTGCGTTCTTGATGGTTCCTGCCAAATCCAACGCTTACTACAGACAGCTCATTCTATTCTGTTATGATCCCTGATTCATCATCTTTCGGGAATACGTCCGCATCCTGGACTTTAATTGTTCATCTCTGATGTGGATCGGACGAACCGACACCATATCATCCTTTACAAATATCTCCAATGTACTGCGACATTTTTTGCACTCCACTTCTGAATCGCTTTGTGCGCTCTTTTCAATAAATGCTCCGCATACAGAGCAGTGTACATGCCATTTAATAGCACCTGATCCCATATAGGCTTCCTCCTTTAAGCAATAAGATATTTCTCCATTTATTACTCAACGGACCAAAGGGAAATCAAATCCGCCTTATGAGCATCATGCCATCCATTCCGTAAGTGCCAAAGCTACACGAACAGCACGATTTTTATTCTGATCAGATCTGCTTTGTCGATCTGTGCATCCTTTTTTATCCTTCCACCAGCTACCACACACTCTTTCCGGTATAAAAAATTCCGCTGTGATTAATTAACATGATATTTCAATAGTTTCAAATACATCACCAGTCAGATCACAGATGTCCTGGATCTGAATCTCGGTATCATCAATCCGTAAGTGGACTGATGGATCAAAAAATTCTACGGTTCCGGATAATGTATGGTACTGTCCAACTGACGGATCCTTCCAGGATTTTTGAAAATAAGTTGCCTGTATCTTCATCCCATATGCCAGGATCCTTAATTTCATATCCAACTCATTTTTCTTTTCCTCAGATAAATCTCTTTTTGGTTCATAAATGATTTCCTGTTGCCGGATTGTTTCATCCAGTCCACGAAGTGCCGCAAATGGAGCAAACTGTTTTGCCCTGCGTCCTACATCCATGGGATGTCTCCTGGAAACCGGTCTTGGTAAATATAAATACGGTTGATATGCACTTGCCAGCACTTTTTGCACCTCCTCTAAGCACGGTGACCACCTATTTGTTCATTGCGTTCTCGATACGTAGAACACTCTAGCAGGTTAGATCCACGCATGATTGCATTCTTTCCATAACGCTGCTTTACATTCAATACTGCTTCCTGTAAATGTCGTTCCTTATCGGTCTGTTTTGGATCATCAAACAGGCTGTACTGCACATAACTTTCAGGAGCAACCCTGTTCGCACACACCTCGATTCTTCGAATTCCGATATATCTGTCTGCAATCCTGAGATATAAATCTTCCACTGCATCCATGATTTTTTTTGAACTGTTACTTTCTCTTTCGAGTTTTACAGTTCCTTTGGATGCCTCATGCTCATACCTGTGGTCATATGCGATCCATAAGGTGAGGGAGCTTGTTACCAATCCTTTTTCAAACAGATCCAGAATCAGGTTGTCTGTCATTTCCCTTACAATCACAAGGGCCTCTTCAAATGAGTAATTTCGCATCAGCACCTGGCCATTTGAAAGGCTGTGTTCCTCCGAATGATAGTTCTTGATGTCACTCATCCGGCATGTTTCATAGCCCCATGCATGATCGATCAACAGCTCTGCATCAATCCCAAACATCTTATACAGCCAATCCTCGGATCTTAAAGAAGCCATTGCAATATCGCCCATCGTATGGATCCCGTAACCGGCCAGTTTTTTTTCAGTCCGAGACCCAATCCTCCAGAAATCACTTAATGGTTTATGATCCCATAGCTGCTCTCTGTAAGAAAATTCATTCAGAATTCCGATATGGTCATCCACATGCTTTGCTACGATATCCATTGCAATCTTAGCAAGGTACAGATTGGTTCCCACTCCTGCGGTTGCAGTGATACCAGTTTTCTCCATGACCGCCTGCATAAGCTTTACCGCCATTTCTTTTGCAGTGAGATGATAAAGCTGTAGATAATTGGTCACATCAATAAAACATTCATCGACACTGTACACATGGATATCTTCTTTTGAGACATACCGCAGATAGATTCCATAGATCTTTGCGGAATAATCCATGTACAGCTGCATCCTCGGCATGGCTGTAATATACTTCACACAATCCGGTATCTCATGGATCCGGCACCGGTTCTTGATGCCAAGAGCCTTCATAGCCGGAGTGATTGCCAGGCAGATTGTTGACTTTGATCTGGTCGGATCTGCAACCACCAGGTTTGCTTTAAACGGATCCAGTCCACGTTCTACGCATTCTACAGAAGCATAAAAGGACTTCAGATCAATACAGATAATAGAAGTCTGATCCTGACTCACATTGCCACCTCCCATACGTCTTTCCTCTTTTTGTAACATGTATCCCATTTTGACTGTCAATGACTGTGTATCCTTCCTGTTTTCTTTAAAATATAGGAAATTCATTCCACATATTCATTGACAAAAGAGGAAATATTGTGTATCTTATAGGAAAGATGTTTCCCTTATCTGTGATTCACATTATAGGAGAGATATTTCCCTTTGTCAAGATTAATTTTTAATTTTTAGGAGACACATTTCCCGTTTTGCCTTGAGGCGGCTAATGAAACTTATAAGACAAGGCTTAGAAAGAGGTATGTTTATGACATTCGGTGAAAAAGTAAGATCATTAAGAAAAGAAAAAAAGATGAGTCAGCAGGAACTGGCCAGTATGGTTGGTGTTTCATATAGGACCATTCGATCCTGGGAAGTAGAAGGACGTTTTCCAAAACAAAATGTTCTGTATCAGAAACTGGCAGATGCATTACAGTGTGACGTTTCTTATCTCATGAGTGAGAATGAAGCTTTTATCACAGAAGCATCCGAACAGTTTGGTAACCGTGGTGCCAGACAGGCTCAGCAGATTCTGGAACAGGCTGCAGCTATGTTTGCCGGTGGATCACTGACAGACGAAGATAAAATAGCTTTTATGGATGAGATCCAGAGCCTTTATCTGGATTCCAAAAGACGTGCAAAGAAATTTACACCGAAAAAATATCTGAAAAACCAAGAGGAAAAATAATAGAAGGCGGGATTATTGTACACCTAATCTGTTACCTTATAGTTACAAGGATATTTCTGCCCTTTTTATTTTTTACTTTTGAGGTGATTTATTTGAGAAACACTTACATATATACAGAAACAAAGAAATTAATCAAGAAATATGGAACCCGAGATCCATTTGAGATCATGGATCAGATGAACATTGTGGTCGGTGAAACTTCCAGATATAAGACACTGAAAGGATACTGTTTTATGAGCTGTAAGACAATCTATGTCATGATCAGCAGTTCCCTTTCAGAAGAAGAAAAGATGATCGTTGCCGCCCATGAATTAGGGCATATCATCCTGCATCGTTCCCAGCTGAAAATGGCTCCAATGCAAGATGATACCCTCTACAATATGACGGATAATACAGAATACCAGGCCAATCTGTTTGCTGCCGATCTTCTGATTGATGATGAGGAGATTGAAGATATGGTTCAGAACGAAGACCTGGATTATTTCGGACTCTGCAGCTCTTTGAATGCGACTCCGGAACTCATGAGCTTTAAACTATACAGCCTGACAAAACGAGGCCAGGCTTATCATATGCCGATGGAGATACAGAGTAATTTTCTGGCGAAATAATAGCGGATAAGATTATTCTACAATAGAAAAACTATAGATTTATCTCACTGAAAGGAGGATCATTTATGTCAAGACATCATATAGAAAAGGTAACTTGTCCTTCCTGCCATCATGAGGGAGATTTTGAGCTCTGGGACAGTATTAATACTGCACTGGATCCTGAAATGAAAGAGAAGGTACTTAATCAATCTATTTTCCTTTATACCTGCCCGAGCTGTGGAGAGACCTTTCGTTTAAACTACTCCACACTCTATCACCAGATGGAAGATCTTGTCATGATTTATCTGGTTCCTGAATCAGAAGTAAAGAAGACATATGAAATATTTTATGAAAAAAATGCTTTGGCTGATTATCGTACCGAAAAGTACTTATACCGGATTGTGACATCAGCAAATCAGCTCGTTGAAAAGATCCAGATCTTTGATGCAGGTAAAGATGACAGGGTAATGGAACTTGTTAAATTACTTGCGACAGATTCTATTCTCAAAAATGATCCCGATATAGAATTTGATGAACTGCGCTTTGCTGTCGACGACGACGGAACAAATATTCTTGTAATCATTAATAAGGGTGAGATTACTGGTGCAGTTGACATTGACAATATGTATGAATTTGCTTCTTCACACTGCAATGATTTCAAGGATCTCCGCGATGATGATGAAATAGTTATCAATAGGGAGTGGATCCTTAACAAACTTGCCGAAGCAGAAAACGAATAGTATATTTGGTGGCTACACCCCCAAGCCCCTGTAGAATAAATAACGCCAGTACTGGATATCAAAAATCCCGCACCGGCGTTATTTATTAAAATATTTTGTTTTTTAATCTTCAACACTCTCTACTGAAACTTCTTTTTTCTTCCTACTTTTACCAGAAATCATCTTGTGTCCTGTATAAATAGCCATAATCATGCAAAGCAAAGAACTTGCTGCAAAGTACTTATGGCCTTCTTTTGATCCCTTATAACCTGTATAAAAAGTTCCAAGCATTGTAATCAGTGCACCGATAGACCAATATTTATGTGATTTCATTCAGATACCTCCTGCCGTTTTTCTTAATCATATACCTTTTAAAAGATATATACAAACTGGTATTTTGAATCAATCGACAAGCAGCTCGGATCTTCCACTATAAATTCATACCTTCAGCAAATAGGATATGGCAATAAAAATATATCCGGAGATTTCTCTTCCTACTGGATGCAGTCATCCTTAAAGATTTCACCAGTAGAACAAGTTGAACTTTTGAAAAATTTATATCGAAACAACTTCAACTTTACTCCTGCTAATATTCATGCCGTCAAAAATTCCATCCATCTTACCGCCTCTGAAAATGGAGAATTTATGGAAAAACCAGAACCGGACGAGTGAACGGGCAGGATATAAATGGCTGGTTTATAGGTTTTATAGAAAGCCAAAATAATACATACTTTTTCTCCACAAATATTCAAAGCGAACAACGTGCAACTGGTAGTAAAGCATCAGATGGTGCTTTATCTACTCGTATTGATTCGTCACATAAATATAAGCATCTTCCAACGTTGCAGGAATTGACATACACTCCAATTCTGGCTGTATTTCAGAAATCACTCTTAACTGCAATCCCCCCTCAACATACTGTTTAGATGTAATACGATACTTCTGTTCCACTTCTCTTGCTTTTCTCTCATCAGGTACTTTGCAAATCCAGATTTTCCCCTGTGCTTCTTCTGTCAAATTCTTCATAGAACCCGCATACAGAAATCGACCTTTATGCATAATTGCAAGCTGATTGCAGGTGGCAGCTAAGTCTTCTACCACATGAGTTGAAAACAAAACCGTTCTGTTTTCAGAAAAATCTACTAACAAATTGCGGATGCGAATACGTTCCTCCGGATCTAAACCGGTAGTTGGCTCATCCACAATTAAAAATTCCGGTTCATTTAAAAGCGCCTGCACCAATCCTACCCGTCGCTTCATACCGCCTGATAACTGCTTCATTTTCTTCTTACGATGTTCTATAAGACTGGTCTTTTTCAAATAATAATCTATCCGCTTTCTACATTCTGCTTTCGGAACACCTGCCAGATCTCCCATATACTCCAAACACTCCTGAACCGTCAAATTAGGATACAGTTCAATTTCCTGTGGTAAATACCCTATCTTTCTTTGGATTTTTTCATAGTTTCCTTCGCTATACAAAATTCCGTCTAATGTAACCATTCCGTTTGTAGGTTTAAGCACAGTGGTCAAAACTCTCATCAAAGTTGTCTTTCCCGCTCCATTTTCTCCCAATAGTCCAAATATCCCATTTGGTATATCTAAATCTGCATGGTCGATTGCTGTGACACTATTCTTAAATCTTACCGTTAAATCCTCAATATGAATACTCATAAATTTACCCTCTCTTTCTTACGATCTTCGGCAATGCCAGTAACAAAATCAGTCCGATACAAATACACAAGCCTTTCCCATACAGCCATGTAATATCGGCAGTATTTTCTATATCTCTAAAAGAATAAGAAAACAGATTCCATGCTCCAAAAAGTTTATCTCCACCTGTGGAATTTGTTGCTACCCATATCAAAAGACTGCTTCCAATTCCCATCCACATATTGCGAAAAAGCATAGACAATGTATTAGCCAATATTCCCCAAAAGAAAATAGTTACTACAATCGCCCCAAAACAGGTAATAAACTGAAGTATTT
Source organism: Bariatricus sp. TF06-38A (assembly GCF_027690675.1). Lineage (NCBI taxonomy): Bacteria > Bacillati > Bacillota > Clostridia > Lachnospirales > Lachnospiraceae > Bariatricus > Bariatricus sp. TF06-38A. Next base: position 8,187 of record NZ_JAQFCE010000013.1, on the reverse strand, counting down.
CACTTTCTGTTACTGGATGTGTAATTGGTTTCTGAAACGCAAAAAACAATCCATATCCAAGAACAGCGAGCAGCAGCAAAAAAGTTCCCTGTATCATCAGTCTCTGTATAATAGAATAGATTCTCTTTTTTATCTGATACAGTCTCTGAACTTCGGAACGGTTGCTTGTAATTTCCTGCACATAAGTATCTGCACAAAAAACAGCAGTCAATATCGCAAAAGGCGGCTCTATGGATAGTCCTATTTCATACGTGAAAACAACTGCACGAATCACACTTAAAATTACAACAAAGGATACTGCATAAGCAATTTTATAAAATGGCAGAACAATCTTCATTTCCTTCTTCATTTATATTCGCCTCCGCTTCCAAATCTGTATCGAAATCAGTATAATTACTACCGATACAATAATAAGAAAACTTTGATTTAAGAGCGCCATCGGAGGCGGTGTCGTATCAAAAAGCTGCCCCGGAAATCGTACCATGATTGCCAAAGGTTTGCCCCAATATCCGTAAACTCCCTCTGCATTAGTTCCGCCCAAATTGGAATACACCATATAAAGAATCAAAAGTGGTACACCCGGAAGTGGATTTTTAAATATGAGTGAAATCAATGTATATATACTCACAATCATCAGCATATTAGGCAATATATAAAGTACCGTAGAAGCCACAAAATCCCATAGTCGCACTTCAAATCCACTATCCTTTGTATAGATGCGGCACAATACCCAAAACAGTATATTCAAAATAGTTAGCACAAGCAAACAAATTGTAAATCCTGCACTCACTTTTCCCATTACATACTTCCCGGCAGTCACAGGCTTTGTATGCAACAATTCATAAGTATGCTTTTTTGTATCTTGTAAAAATAAAACCGCCAACATAATAATTGCAAAAAACACCATATACAGACCCGCAAAATCAGCAAATTTTCTTGCGTAATAAAAAGAAAATGTCTTATCTTCCAATTTTTTATCTAGATATGCGTTGATTTCTTCTGCCGTTCCCTTATAATACGTACTGTCCTCGTATAAATACCTTGCCCCGTACCAGTCATATTCCTGCTCCAAATACGCATAGGCCTCTTTTAAATTCATGCTTTCCAGCTTTTCAATGACATTCTGTGCTTCTGAATCCGTCAATCCAAACACATCCGTTAATTTTATTTTTACCTTTTCATGCCATACCTCTCTGTGCTTTTCAGGCGTGGCTGGAATATAGCCCTCATACACTTCTCCTTCAACCGAAGTGTTGGACTGATCATTGATGATTTCCTCCCCCGTTGTAAGATAATGTGTGGTTAAATATGGACTTGTCGCATTAAACACACCATAAATCACAAGCAGAACACCTACCCAAAATAACGGTCGCTTTAGATAATTCCTAATCTCTCTTTTAAAAATAGCAATCATACGTATTCCTCCTTTCCTTCGTTATAGACATCATAAAATATAAATCACAACAAAAAGACAACAGCATAAAAAAATCGGACCGCTCATGCAATCCGATGAAATACTGCTGTTATTACAGCTCCACTCTGTTTTTCATTTTCTATCAATAACTGACCACCATGCTTTTCACAATACAATCTGCTGATATACATGCCCATTCCTGAATGTTTCAAACTGTCTTTCACATTTTGCTGATAAAAAAGCTCTGTTGCCTTTTGCTTATCTATTGTAAATCCCACTCCATCATCCTTTATTCTGATCTGTAATTCAGAACAGGTAAGAAACACTTCCATTTCCACTTTTGTCTTGGCGTAACGAAAGGCATTTGACAAAAGGTTTTCTATAACCTCTAAAATCACTTCCTTATCTCCTGAAAATTTTTCTTCTGTTTCCGAACATTCTAATTCATATAGCTTTCCAAATTTTTTCCTAAACACGTTCATCTCTGCCCGTACGTCTATTTCTACCTGTTTACTGGTAATTTCTTCTGCTACTAACTCCCTTGTATCTAAACTGCTCATCTTTCGCATAGTTTCCACAAAGATATCCATACGTTCAATCTGTTTTTTGCTTTCATTTACCATTTCTAAGGCTTGCTCCATATTTATCTCTTTCTTCGGAAGATATTCTGAAAGCATTTCCTGATACCCCTCCAGCACAGAGAGCGGAGAACGTATATCATGTGCAATGGCAGCCCGCAAAGCCTTTTCTTCCTCAAGCATTTTCCATAACTGTTGATTATTCTCTGCCAGCTGTCCTCTCATTCGTTCAAACTCTTTGCACAATCCGCCCATCTCATCTTCATTTTCATAAGTGATATGGAAATCTAAATTATTTCGACCAACTTGTCGGGAAGCCAGTTCTAATTCTTCGATAGGGCATTTCAGTTTATGCTTATAAAAAAGAAATACCGCTATAATACTCCCTGCAACAGATACGATAAGCACTGTAAATGTCTGAAGAAAATCACATATTTCCGATACATGATAATCAAATTCTTTCATTTCATAAGAATGTGGTCTCGGAACATCTGGCAAATACCTTCTACCATCCCCTTCAGCCATTTCAAAATATTCTTCTTGGTCTACATAATTCCACCAAATGTTGTTTTGTACTGTGCTTGCTATTCGCATAATTAGTGCTGAAAGATAAAAACTAATTATTAAACTAATTATCATATACAAAACAATGGTTTTCCTTAACGAAAGATTTTTTATTTTGCCCATTTATATCCCCTCCCCCATACCGTTGCAATATATTCGTGTTCCGAATACATTTTCATTTTCTTGCGGATTCTGCGAATCAACTCCGTAACCACCCGGCTGTCCCCTTCTGCATCATATCCGCCAATCTTCTCATAGATTCGTTCTTTATCAAATACCATTTCAGGGTTCATAGACAAAAATTCTATGATCTCATACTCTAATTTCGTAAGCTCTAAAGCATTCCCTTTAATATGTACACATTTACTGGCATAGTCAATCACTAATTCTCCATAAAACCTTTGTTCTTTTTTCCTATGTAAACGTTCTTCACGTTTCAAATGGGCAATAATTCTAGCATCTAATTCTTTCAAACTGAATGGTTTTAAAACATAATCATCACCACCAGACAACAATCCCATTACTCGATCCTGTTCTTCTACTTTTGCAGTCAAAAAAATAATCGGACAGGAAACCATATCTCTGATTCTTCTGCACACTTCAATTCCGTCCATTCCCGGCATATTTACGTCCAATAAAATAATATCGGGATTTGCACTTATCTTTTCCATTGCTTCTATGCCATTTTCTGCAATCATTACCGTATAATTCTTCAATGTAAAGTATTGATTCAGCATTTTTAGCAATTCTCTATCATCATCAACCATTAAAATTTTATAGTTCATAAATTTCACCTCTGGCTCTAATGTTATCTTTTCCTTATAGTATAGCTTATAAAAAACAACAAATAAACAACAATTCCTAAAAGGCAACAGCCTTTCTAAACTGCCGCCTTTTCTCCTTCATTTTATTTCCATTTTTGGGACAACATCATACAGGGTTGGTGCCTGATGACTTAATTTTACTCCATTTTCATTTGCATCTTTAAGCAGATTCTTAACTTTTTCTCTTGAATTCTCCGGTACTTTCATGTACTTCCACATAAATGCTACCACATCAGATGGTGTGTCTTTTTTTAGTGGTGGTAACTGAATATAATCATTGTTTTCACTCATTTTCATATTCTCCTCACGATATAATAAAATCAATAATACGTTCTCTTGTCATGTCCAGTACAGTATCTACGAACACTCCTGCAAAAAGGATCAGATACAGAATAACACTCAGCGAAAACAGGAATGCAACCTGTACCCAATCATGGTAACAGTATGCAGTCGCTATGATCAATAAAGTGAATATAAACCCAAGGATTCCTCTGACAACCGCATAAGTCTGTACTGTCATTTTTACTGCCAAGCCGATCACAAAAAGGATCAGCCATACCGGCAGTAATAATATCTTCCCAACAAGTTTTAAAATAAACATGTGCACCTCCTATCTTACCAGTCCTGGCATATCATGGTTCACCTCTGCCTGATAATACCCGTTCATCGTTGACGGTGCATTAAACAAAGCTGCTAACAAATATTTCTTGATGTTCTTCACCTTTGTGGTGTTACCACTCATACAGTGTAAGACATACTCGATATGTGAATAGGTCAGCATCAGAAATTTTTTCTTCACCAGTGATGCCGGATACCAGTTGCTGGCAATCAAGATCTTGTCATTTTTACACATCACAGTCTCTACGATCAGGTTCACGATTTCATCTACCTGTCGCATATCGTCATGATGGGTTACTTCCAGTGATTCATAATCAATGGTCTCTTTGACAAGGTTTTCATAAGCCTGATAATCCTCAGAGCGATTATCGCTATCAAATCTTTTCTCATCCACAGATATGATAGGATTAGATTTATTATCATTCATTTCAGTATCACTAAGATTAGTATTATTAGGGTTTGAAATGTAAACTTCTTGAAGTTTGTTTTCGGGACTTCTAGAAGTTTGATTTTGGGACTTCATGAAGTTTGAATTGTAAACTTCTGTAGATTCCTCATTTTCCACAGAAGTTTGTTTTTTAAACTTCTCTAATTCCTCTCCAAATTTTTTCTCATCTGTTTTCTCAAGCATAAAGGTTTTCACGTAGATGACGTTCACCTTTCCAAATCCCTGTCTGCGTTTTTCAATCAAACCAATTCCGGTTTCATCATCCAGTTCTCTCATGGATTTGATGGCTTTATTTCTGCCACAGTTCAGTAATTCCATGATATCTTCGATGGAAAAGTAGATATATGCTCTGTTTTTGTCATCAAACCACTGATTTTTGATGGAAAGAGACATTCGATCCAACATCAGTCCATATAAAATTTTAGCATCGCTTGATAAATCTTTAAAATAGCTGTCTGTAAATAATGCTTTTGGTATGCGGTAGAAGCTGAACTGATCAGCTTCGGTACCATAAAAATAATTAAATGTCATTTTTTTCTCCATAATTTCCTCCTTTCATTTTCTGCTAAGAAGTCCTTTTTTTAAACTTCTTTGACATTGTTTTCTTAGCTTTTTCTCTCCTTAACAGGACTGTTCCTGCATCCACTTTTCTAATAATGATTCAATCACCTGCTCCATATCTTTGGCTGTATAATCATCCGGAAAATACTTTGTCAGTTTCTTTTCTGAGAAAGTAAGAGACCGGGATACTTTCTTTGCTATCACACAGTTATTGAAAATTGATAACATCTGAATCTGATTGATTGGCCCATCATTCAGCTGATTTCTGAGTGCTGCAATCTGCTTTGGCTTAATAAATCCAGTGTCACTAATATATTCGTAAATCCATTCTTGTACTTCCTTATCGATGTAGGAGATATCAATAGCAACTGTAAATTGGAGCTTTTTCTTATCTACCAGATCTAAAAGTTCTGGTATTAATTCCGTGAGACGAATATATCTTTGAACCTGTCGTCCACTTTCTCCATTATCCTTTCCAATGAGATCTGCCGTCTCATAATTCCCGACATTTTGTCGGGGATTTTCTTTTGTCGGACGACCTGCTGTTCTTCTCATAGCATCCATTTTCATCTTATATGCAAATGCTTTCTCACTCGGTAACAGTTCCTCTCGCTGAATGTTAGCGTCCACCATCGCAATCACGGCATCATCATCCGATAATTCTCTTACGATTGCCGGAATAGTCGTAAGTCCTGCAAGCTGTGCTGCATGCATTCTTCTATGACCGGATACCATTTCATATTCTTCATTATCATCCATTCGAAGCAGTACCGGTGTCAGTACTCCATTGATCCTTACACTTTCAACCAGATCCTGCATCTTTTCATCATCCAGCACCTTGAACGGATGATTTTTAAACGGATGGATCTTACTGATTTCTATCTCCATTGCAGATTCTTCATTTACCACACCCAGCAGTTCATCAATGCTTGCCAGTTTAATCTTTTCGCCACTTCTATTTTTCATTTTTCAAAACCTCCTGTGTTAAGTTCTTATATGCTTCGGCAACTTTTCCTTTCGGGCAGTGCATGTAGATGCTTTTTCCCTCTGCACTGGTCTCAGCAGCTTTTACAGACATCGGGATCACATTTTCAAATACCTCGATCTGACTTCCGTAGGTTGTATGTACTCTCGATGCAATATCCCTTGCGTAATTGGTTCTGAAATCTACCATGGTCAGGAGAATGCCCTCAATCGCCAGTTTCCGGTTCAGTCTTTTCTTTACTGTAAGAATGGTCTTGATCAGCTGCTGAAGTCCTTTCACCGGCAGATATGCGGCTTGCACAGGTATCAACACAGAATCGGAAGAGACCAGTGCATTGATTGTCATCATACCAAGGCTCGGCATACAGTCGATCAGGATATAATCGTATCGGCATCGTATCGCATCGATATATTCTTTCATGATCATTTCTCTGCTCATAACATTTCCCATCGTTACTTCCAGTGCGGAAAGCTCAATATTTGCCGGGAGAAGATCTACATTTTCCTGGTGATGTAAAATCCCATCTTCCAGAGAGATTTCTTCTTCGTTGATGACATCCATCATGATCGTTGCCAATGTGATGCGAAGATCATCCGGTTCCTCATATCCAAGACTTGCGGTTAAACTTCCCTGTGGATCCGCGTCAATCAGCAACACTTTCTTACCTTCTCTTGCCAGTCCAATGCCTACATTTACGGTTGTGGTGGTCTTTCCGACGCCACCTTTCTGGTTTACTACGGATATAACTTTACACATGATTTCTTCCTCCTTTAACTTTCCCATGATTCTTTTTTCCATAATTTCAACAGTGCCAGTATTTCCCGTTTCATCATTGCCGGTGTATAAGAATTTGGAAAATACTTGTGCAACTGCTCGTTTGTGAATGCCACTCTTGTGATCTCACCCTTTTTCACTTCACACATGATCTCTTCCATCTTTTCCAGTGACAACTGTTTTTCTTTACTCAGTTGCCGGATCCTCTGGGCCTGTGAGAGTGATGGGATTGCCTGTGCATACTCCATTGCTACAAGCAGTTCTCTTTGTTCTTTTTCACTTAATGCAGCTATCTCTACAGCCGGACAAAAAGAAATAATCTCATCATCCAGTTTCTGCAACATTTCCGGTATCAGTTTTGTCAGTGAGATATAACGCTGCACTTGTTTTGGGCTATCACCACAATCTTCACTGATGATTTCTATTGCCCGCTTTCTTGGTGTTTTGTGGTCAACTTGGCTCTTTTTTCGACCACTTTTTCTTTTTAATACGTCATTCTTCAGTTTGTAAGCAAAAGCTTTTTCACTGTAGCTAATCCGTTCTCTGTGAAGATTGGAATCTACCATGCTCAAGATGGAATCATCTTCACTTAATACCCGGATGATTACCGGTACTTTACGGTATCCCAGTTTCTCCGCAGCATGTTTTCTTCTGTGACCGGATATGATCTCATAGTATCCATCCGGTACTGGTCTGACGATTAGCGGATTTAAAATTCCATACTTCTCAATGCTTTCCTGCAAAAGAAACATTTCCTTATCATCTTTTACCTGAAACGGGTGCTCTTTGAACGGACGAAGACGCTCAATCTCAATTTCTATGATTCTTTCTTCGTTTTCTCCTGATTGTCTGTTTGGCTCAGTCATCTTGACTCCTTTCCTCCAGGATTCAGGAAATAAAAAATGCCTGCCTGGAACTTTTATAGATAGTAAAGTTCCAAACAGACATTGCTGTTTGACCATTAGCTGTAGCTAATAGAATTGAATACTGTTTCAGCTAATTCATGTTTGCAAGTTTGGGAGAGATTGTTTCTTTTCCCGCCTTTTCTCTGATTTGCATCCCCGAATAAGAGGTGACAACGGAGCGGAACCCAAATGTTAGCTGGACTTCTTAAAACCCATGTTTGCAAACCGGTAATTTTGATTAGCTGTCAGCTAACAAAAATCGGATTGCGTTAGCTGGAAATTGATCATTTTGAATGGAATTTTGTGTCACGAACGTGATTTGAAAATAACAAAAGCGTTCGTTGTCAGCTAATCCAGCTAACATTTTCGAACGCTTTGAAGCCCGTCGCCAAGAGGATTTGAACCTCCGACCCCTCGCTTAGGAGGCGAGTGCTCTATCCAGCTGAGCTATGACGACACATGCCGCAAACCCTTGATTTTACTGGGTTTCTGGGATTTTTCCCTTCGGCCATATAT
>NZ_JAQFCE010000012.1:0-92506 GCF_027690675.1 Bariatricus sp. TF06-38A | reverse complement strand
CCCGAGGTGGAAACGCCAGAGGCTTACCTATCGCTATTCGGGCAGATACCGAAGTTTGAAAAGCTCATAGCCACCATACGAAGCCGGGAAATCTCCGCGTCGATTATCTTACAGTCGCAAAGCCAGTTAAAGGCAATCTATAAGGACAACGCCGATACCATAGTCGGCAACTGCGACACCACCCTTTTCTTGGGCGGCAAGGAGAAAACCACCCTCAAAGAAATGTCGGAAATCTTGGGGAAAGAAACCATTGACAGCTTCAACACTTCCGAGAACCGGGGGCGGGAGGTATCGCATGGGCTGAACTATCAGAAGTTAGGCAAGCAGCTTATGACGGAAGATGAAATAGCGGTTATGGACGGCGGGAAATGTATTTTACAGCTACGAGGGGTGCGCCCGTTCTTCTCTGATAAGTACGACATTACAAAGCACCCCAACTATAAATATCTTTCCGACTATGACAAGAAAAATACTTTTGATATGGAAAAGCATTTAAGGCGCAGACCCGCCCTTGTGAAGCCGGACGAAGTATTTGACTACTACGAAATCAGCGAAAGCGATTTGCAGGAGGACACCGACCATGAATAGACGTATCAGAAAGAAAAAGGACAAGAAAATCACAGAAGCCATAAACGGGCTTGTTTCGATTGCTGAACGACGGGAACAGCAGCGGCAGGCTGCTATCCGGCAGTTTGTGAAACGGTGTGAAGCCCTGTATGAGCAGCAGCGAAAAGAAAGGAGGAATTGACGCAGTAACAAAGAAAAAGACAACTTGCATGATACGCGCCCCTACAAAAATTCCTATCGCCCACACTGACAACTGAATACCGCCGCGCAGCAGACATTTAGGCAGCGCGGGGACTTATGACCGCGGCAGTTTGAAAACTGACCGCCGTTTTTTATGCCCTTTTACGGGCAAGCCGCATTTGCGGCAGAAAGGAGTTTTATGGAATTTTTCAACAGCGCAATCGGCGTATTACAGACTTTGGTTATCGCTCTTGGAGCAGGACTTGGCATTTGGGGCGTTATCAATCTCTTGGAGGGCTACGGAAATGATAATCCGGGCGCAAAATCACAGGGCATTAAGCAGCTCATGGCGGGCGGCGGCGTTGCCCTTATCGGCACTATCCTTGTACCTCTGCTTTCCGGCTTGTTCGGTTAAGCGCGGGTAGCTGCCTATGCAGAGCATACTTGACGCGATTAACGAATGGATAAAGGAAATCCTTATCGGAGCGATAAACGGTAATCTGTCAACTATGTTCGGGGACGTAAACGAAAAAGTCGGGACTATCGCAAACGAGGTAGGACAGACCCCGCAGGGTTGGAACGCAAATATTTTCAGCATGATACAGACCCTTTCTGAAAATGTAATCGTTCCGATTGCGGGGCTTGTCATTACCTATGTCCTATGCTACGAGCTAATCAGCATGGTAACGGAAAAGAACAATATGCACGACATAGAAACATTCATGTTCTTTAAGTGGATATTCAAAGCCTTTGTCGCGGTGTTTATCGTAACCAACACGTTCAACATCACAATGGCGGTCTTTGATATGGCGCAGCATATCGTTTCCGGCGCAGCGGGGGTTATCGGCGGCGATACGAATATCGACGTTGCCGAAGCCCTTGCCGCCATGCAGGAGGGGCTTGAAGATATGGAAATCCCCGAACTGCTCTTACTTGTGCTTGAAACAAGCCTTGTAAGCCTTTGCATGAAAATCATGTCCGTACTGATAACCGTTATCCTCTACGGCAGAATGATAGAGATTTACCTTTACTGTTCGGTATCGCCTATTCCATTTGCGACCATGACCAACAGAGAATGGGGACAGATTGGAAACAACTACCTAAAAGGGCTGTTCGCTCTTGGTTTTCAAGGCTTCCTCATTATGATATGTGTCGGTATTTACGCCGTACTGGTAAACGATATGATAATCGCAGACAATCTGCACAGCGCGGTATTTTCCCTTGCCGCCTATACGGTTATCCTCTGTTTTTCCCTGTTCAAATCCGGCACACTGGCAAAATCCATATTCAACGCCCACTAAGGGCAGAAAGGAGGTATTTTCTTGGCGTATGTACCTGTACCCAAAGACCTTTCCAAAGTCAAAACAAAAGTCGCTTTCAATCTGACAAAGCGGCAAATCGTTTGTTTTGCGGCGACTCTCTTAATCGGACTGCCGCTGTTTTTTTTGCTCAAAGGCAGCGCAGGGACAAACCTTGCGGCTATGGCGATGATTGTCGTCATGCTCCCCTGTTTCCTGCTTGCCATGTATGAAAAACATGGGCAGCCCCTTGAAGTGGTGGTAAGAAATGTCGTTCAGACAAAGTTTACCCGCCCAAAGGAGCGACCTTACAGAACCGAAAACCTATACGCTGTCTTGGAAAAGCAGCGAAAACTTGAAAAGGAGGTATCAGCGATTGTCAAAAGGACAAACAAAAAAGACGCGGGAAGCCGCAGGAAACAGGCGTAAGCTGACCCGCGCCGAAAAGAAACAGATTGCCGAAGCTATCCGAAAGGCAAAGGGGGACGGCAAAGCCCGCACCGCACAGCAGACCATTCCTTACCTTGCCATGTACCCGGACGGTATCTGCAAGGTTACGGAAAAGAGATATTCAAAGTGCGTCGTGTTCGAGGACATCAATTATCAGCTTGCACAGGCAGACGATAAGACCGCCATTTTTGAAAACTGGTGCGATTTCCTCAACTACTTTGACGCGAGCGTGAGCGTGCAGCTTTCTTTCATCAATCAAGGGACGCAGCGGGAACAGGCAGAAAAAGCTATCACTATCCCGGCACAGGAGGACGCTTTTAACTCTATCCGCACCGAGTATTCGGATATGCTGAAAAATCAGCTTAGTAAAGGCAACAACGGGCTTGTGAAGCACAAATACATTACCTTTACCGTTGAAGCCGATAACAAGGCGGCTGCAAAATCAAGACTTTCCCGTATCGAAACCGACGTGTTTAACAATTTCAAGGTGCTTGGCGTAACCGCCCGCCCCTTATCCGGCTATGAACGCTTAAAGGTGCTGCATGGGGTATTCCACCCGGAGGGCGAGCCGTTCTCCTTTTCCTTTGACTGGCTTACCCCGTCGGGGCTGTCTACAAAGGATTTTATCGCCCCGTCCTCTTTCCGTTTTGGCGAGGGCAGATATTTCCGCATGGGGAAGAAAATCGGCGCGGCGAGCTTCCTTGAAATCCTTGCGCCGGAGCTTAACGACCGTATGCTTGCCGACATACTGGACTTGGAAACAGGGGTAATCGTCAATTTACATATCCGCAGTATCGACCAGTCGGAAGCAATCAAGACCATTAAGCGCAAAATCACAGACCTTGACAAGATGAAGATTGAGGAACAGAAAAAAGCGGTTAGAAGCGGCTATGACATGGATATAATCCCGTCCGACCTTGCCACCTTTGGCAGCGAAGCAAAGAACTTGTTGCAGGACTTACAGAGCCGCAACGAGCGAATGTTTCTCCTTACGTTCCTTGTGGTAAACATGGCAGACACGAAGCGGAAACTGGAAAATGATATTTTCGCTGCGGCGGGTATCGCACAGAAATACAACTGCCGCCTGACACGCCTTGACTATCAGCAGGAAGCAGGGCTTTTATCCAGTGTGCCGATTGGGGAAAACCTTATCCCGATACAACGGGGGCTTACCACATCAAGCACCGCTATTTTCATTCCCTTTATCACGCAGGAGCTTTTTCAGACGGGGCAAGCCCTGTACTATGGCTTGAACGCCCTTTCTAACAACATGATACTCTGCGACAGAAAGCAGCTCAAAAATCCCAACGGGCTTATATTGGGAACGCCGGGAAGCGGAAAATCTTTTGCGGCAAAAAGGGAAATGACAAATGCTTTCCTCATTACCGACGACGACATTATCATCTGCGACCCGGAAGCCGAGTATTTTTCCCTTGTGCAGCGTCTTAATGGGCAAGTGATACGTCTTTCCCCTACGGGCAGGGGCATTGACGGCAAGCCCCAGTATGTAAACCCTATGGACATAAACCTTAATTACAGCGAGGACGACAACCCCCTTGCGCTGAAAAGTGATTTTATCCTTTCCCTTTGCGAGCTTGTTATCGGAGGCAAGGAGGGTTTGCAGCCTGTCGATAAGACCGTCATTGACAGGGCTGTAAGAAATGTGTACCGCCCGTTCCTTGCAGACCCCGACCCGGCAAAAATGCCTATCTTGGGCGACCTTTACGACGAGCTGTTAAGACAGCCGGAGCCGGAAGCTGCCCGTATCGCGGCGGCATTGGAGCTGTATGTTTCCGGCAGCCTTAACGTATTCAACCACAGAACCAACGTGGAACTTTCTAACCGCCTTGTCTGCTTTGATATAAAGCAGCTTGGAAAGCAGCTTAAAAAGTTAGGTATGCTCATTGTGCAAGACCAGACATGGAACAGGGTAACGATAAACCGGGCAGAGAAAAAGGCGACCCGCTACTATATGGACGAATTTCACTTGCTCTTAAAAGAGGAACAGACCGCCGCTTACAGCGTGGAGATTTGGAAGCGTTTCCGTAAATGGGGCGGTATCCCAACAGCCATTACGCAGAACGTCAAAGACCTTTTGGCAAGCCGCGAGGTGGAAAATATCTTTGAGAACAGCGATTTTGTCCTCATGCTCAATCAAGCGCAGGGCGACCGTACTATCCTTGCAAAGCAGCTTAATATTTCCCCGCAGCAGATGAAGTATGTTACCCACACCGAAGCGGGCGAGGGGCTTATCTTCTATGGAAATGTGGTGCTGCCTTTTGTAGACCGCTTCCCGAAAGATACCGAGCTTTACAGGGTAATGACAACGAAGCCGGAGGAAGTTTCCGAAAGCGGAAAGTGAGGTGCAGACCATGAAGCAATATAAATCCCGCGATAAAATCACACAGAAAATGACCCGCGACGGGCTTATTGAGGTAAACGAAACACAGCAGACCGCCGAGCGTATCAGTAAACGGGAACAGGACGCGGATTTTCAAAAGTCCCCGGAGCAGCAAGCGGCGCAGGACGGGACGCAGCTTCAAGGTGTAGCGTCCCAAACTTCCCCGTTACCCCACGCACCGGGAGCTTCCCCCGCAAGGGACACCGCCACAGCAGAGCGCGTTATGGAGCATATCGAAGCAGCACAGACCCGCAGAGCCAGTAAAAAAGCGGTACATAAAGCACAGGAGGAAGTTACCGTACAAACAACATCTTCCCGCTTGCAGTTTACCGAGGAAGAACTTGCCGTCCCGGAACTGGAATGCTATATTGAGAAATCAAACAAAGCCGCTGACCGACTGGACGCAGCAAAGGCAGCTATCCCGAAGCAAAAGAAACTGGTTAAGGAGCGCACCTTTGACGAAGCCGCAGGAAAGGCAAAGACCCGACTTCACTTTGAAGAACAGGAAAAACCGATACCCGGCGGCAAAAAAGGAAACCCGCTGTCCCGCCCCGCACAGGAAGCAGGGATTTTCGTCCACAACAAGATACATTCCGTTGAAAAGGACAATTCCGGCGTTGAGGGGGCGCATAAATCGGAGGAACTTGCCGAGCGCGGCGCGAAATACGGGGCGCGGAAGTTAAAACAGGGCTACCGCAGCCATAAGCTGAAACCTTACCGGGAAGCGGCAAAGGCAGAAAAGGCAGCATTTAAGGCAAACGTCAACTTCCAGTATCACAAAACCCTGCACGACAACCCGCAGCTTACTTCTAACCCGCTTTCCCGTTTCATGCAGAAACAGCAGATAAAACGCCAGTATGCAAAGGCGGCAAAGAAAGGAGGGGCAAAAGCCGCAGCGGAAGCCACAAGAAAGACGGCGAAGAAAACCGCCGAGGAAACGAGGAAAGCCGCCGCATTTGCGGCAAGACACCCGGCGGGCATTTTGATTGCAGTTGCCGCGCTGCTTCTCTTTATTATGATTTCCGCAGGGCTGTCCTCTTGCGGGGCTATGTTTTCGGGCTTGACAAACGGGGTGCTTGGCACTTCCTACACATCCGAGGACAGCGACCTTGTGGCAGTTGAAAACAACTATGCCGCATTGGAAAACGGGCTGCAAAGTGAGATTGACAATATCGAAAGCACCCACCCCGGCTATGATGAATACCGCTACGACCTTGACAGTATCGGGCATAACCCCCACGAACTTGCGTCTTACTTGACCGCCCTCTTGCAGAGCTACACCCCGCAGAGCGCACAGGCAGAGCTTGAACGTATCTTTTCCATGCAGTACACCTTGACGCTGACCGAGGAAGTGGAAATACGCTACCGCACCGAAACAAGCACCGACCCGGAAACCGGGGAAACCACCACCGAGGAAGTCCCTTATGAGTATCACATCTTAAATGTGAAACTGACAAACAAGCCGATTTCAGAGCTTGCGGAGGAACTTCTTACGCCACAGCAGCTTGAAATGTACCGGGTGTATTTGGAAACAAGCGGCAACAAACCGCTGATTTTTGGCGGCGGTTCTCCCGACGGAAGCCCGTCCGAGGATTTAAGCGGTGTGGAGTTTGTAAACGGTACGCGCCCCGGAAATCAAGAGCTTATGGAGCTTGCAAAGCAGCAAGTCGGAAATGTGGGCGGCTACCCTTACTGGTCTTGGTACGGCTTTAACAGCCGCGTGGAATGGTGCGCCTGTTTTGTATCATGGTGCTACAATCAAGCCGGAAAAAGCGAACCGCGCTTTGCGGGCTGCGAATGGCAGGGTGTCCCTTGGTTTCAGTCAAGGGGACAATGGGGCGCACGCGGCTATGAGAATATCGCACCGGGCGACGCTATCTTTTTCGATTGGGATTTAGACGGCGTTGCCGACCATGTGGGGCTTGTGCTTGGCAGGGACGGCAGCCGCGTCTATACCGTTGAGGGCAATTCCGGCGACGCCTGCAAGATAAAGAGCTATGACCTTAACTATCAATGTATCAAAGGCTACGGGCTGATGAACTGGTAAAGCAACCCCAAAAAGAAAGGAGAAATGACCTATGGCAAACAATAAAATTGACCGTATCAATAAGGAAATCGCAAAGACCCGCGAGAAAATCACAGAGTATCAGAACAAGTTAAAAGGACTGGAAGTGCAGAAAACCGAAGCGGAAAACCTTGAAATCGTGCAGCTTGTACGAGCTATGCGTCTGACCCCGCAGGAACTGAACGCTATGCTGTCCGGCGGCGGTATTCCCGGCATGACTGCCGCACCCGCAGAAGAAAACGAACAGGAGGAAAATGCAGATGAAGAATAAACTGAAAAAGACCATGACTGCCCTTTGTGCCGCCCTTATCCTTATGGGCGGTTTTTCTGTCCCTGCCTATGCACAGGGCGCAGCCACAGAGCCGCCCGCCGGGGACGCGACCAACGACAGTAATGTAGTTGTGGAGGAAAAAGAGGAAACGCCGCCCCTTACCCCAAAGGGAAACGCTACACTGGTTGACGATTACGGCGGCAATAAGCAACTTATCACTGTTACCACCAAAGGCGGCAACTATTTCTATATCCTCATTGACCGCGCCGCCGAGGGCGAACAGACCGTACATTTCCTAAATCAAGTGGACGAAGCCGACCTTATGGCACTGACCGAAAACGGCGAAGCTGCCAAAAAGCCGGAAATCTGTAACTGTACGGAAAAATGCGAAGTCGGAAAGGTAAACACGTCCTGCCCGGTATGTGTTACCAGTATGACAGGCTGCACAGGCAAAGAACCTACCCCAACACCAACGGAGCAGCCGGAAGAACTGAAAGAAAAAGGCGGCAATCCCGGTGTGGTGCTTGCCTTAGTCCTCTTTGCCCTGCTTGGTGGCGGCGCAGCGTTCTACTACTTTAAGTTTCTAAAGCCGAAGCAGAATGTAAAGGGCGATACCGACCTTGAAGATTTTGAATTTGAGGACTACGACGAGGACGAGCCGGAAGCAGATACCGGGGAAACTCCCGAAGATGAAGAAACGGAGGAAGAAACCCTATGACCCTGTTTACCAACAATCCCTTTGAAAAGATGATGATACAGAAACCGAACGGGCGGCGTGATAATGCGCCGCCTGTTCCTTATCCCCCTGCTTGTGCTTCCTGCCCTTACAAGGGACAGTCCCCTTGTGTGGGGTACTGTCTGAAACAGGTACAGGAGAAAAAGAAAACCGAGCCGGAACGCTGAAAGGAGGAACTTATATTTGATTTTAGTTATCGCAGAAAAGCCCAGTGTGGCACAGACAATCGCTGCCGTACTGGGGGCAAAGGAAAAGAAAGACGGATTTCTCACAGGAAGCGGCTATATCGTTTCTTGGTGCGTGGGACATTTGGTAGGGCTTGCGGAAGCTGCCACCTACGGGGAACAATATAAAAAGTGGAGCTATGACAGCTTACCGATTTTGCCGCAGGAATGGAAGTACACCGTTGCTTCTGACAAGGAAAAGCAATTCAAAACCCTAAAAGAGCTTATGCACCGGGCAGACGTTTCCGAAGTCGTCAATGCCTGCGACGCGGGGCGCGAGGGCGAACTCATTTTCCGCTTTGTCTATGAAATGGCGGGCTGCAAGAAACCTATGCGCCGCCTTTGGATTTCTTCTATGGAGGACAGCGCAATCAAAGAGGGCTTTTCCCGTCTGAAGAACGGCGAGGAATACGACGCGCTCTTTGCTTCCGCATTGTGCAGGGCAAAGGCTGACTGGTTAATCGGTATCAATGCCACCCGCCTTTTCTCTGTCCTTTACAATCATACCTTGAACGTGGGACGCGTACAGACCCCGACCTTAAAAATGCTTGTTGACCGGGACGCAGCGATTACCACATTTAAGAAAGAAAAATACTACCATGTGCGCCTTGTCTTATCCGGCGCGGAAGCTGCAAGCGAAAAACTATCTGACCGTTCCGAAGCTGACAAGCTGAAAGCTGCTTGCGAAGTGTCAAAAGCAGTCTGTGCTTCCCTTGTGAAAGAGAAAAAGACCGCAGCCCCGCCGAAGCTCTTTGACCTTACTTCTTTACAGAGGGAAGCAAACCGCCTGTTCGGTTATACCGCAAAGCAGACCCTTGACCTTGCACAATCTCTGTATGAAAAAAGACTTCTTACTTATCCGAGAACAGACAGCGCATTTCTGACCGACGACATGAGCGACACAGCGGCGGGCATTATCAAGCTGCTTTGTGGGAAATTTTCTTTTATGGCGGGAAAAGACTTCACGCCGGAGCTTGGAAAGGTGCTGAACAGTAAAAAGGTATCAGACCACCATGCCATTATCCCGACTATGGAGCTTGCAAAGACCGACCTTGCCACGCTGCCGGAAAGCGAAAGGAATATCCTTACCCTTGCCGGGGCGCGTCTGCTCATGGCGACCGCTGCACCGCATACCTTTGAAGCGGTTACAGCAGTTTTTGAATGTGCCGGACAGTCTTTTATCGCAAGGGGAAAAACGGTGCTGTCCGACGGGTGGAAAGAGATTGACCGAAGATACAGGGCAGCCTTAAAGAACAAGCCCGAAACGGACGACGCAGACAGTGACACAGAAAAGACCCTGCCGCCATTTACCGAGGGACAGACCTTTGAAAATCCGACGGCAAAGGTAACGGAGCATGACACAACACCGCCAAAACCTCACAACGAAGCGTCGCTGCTCTCTGCTATGGAGCGCGCCGGAAGTGAGGACACCGACCCGGACGCAGAACGCAAAGGGCTTGGAACTCCCGCCACCCGCGCCGCCGTCATTGAAAAACTGGTAAAGGGCGGCTTTGTGGAGCGAAAAGGCAAGCAGCTACTTCCCACAAAGGACGGTATCAATCTTGTGTGTGTCCTGCCGGACACCTTGACAAGCCCGCAGCTTACCGCAGAATGGGAAAACAATCTGACGCAGATTGCCAAAGGCAAGGCAGACCCCGCCGCATTTATGGAGGGTATCGAGGATATGGCGCGGGAACTGGTAAAGACCTATCCGTTTCTTTCTGATGATAAAGCGCAGATGTTCAAGCCGGAACGGGAAGCGTTGGGAAGCTGCCCCCGCTGCGGTTCTCCTGTCTATGAGGGAAAGAAAAACTACTATTGCAGCAATAAGGAATGTAGCTTTACCATGTGGAAAAATGACCGTTTCTTTGAAGAACGAAAAGTAACCTTTACCCCCAAAATTGCCGCTGCACTCTTACAATCCGGCAAAGTAAATGTGAAAAAGCTCTATTCCCCAAAGACGGGCAAAACCTACGACGGAACTATCGTATTGGCTGATACAGGCGGGAAATATGTCAACTACCGCATTGAACTGTCGAAGAAGAAATAACTGAATAGCAAGCATAGGAAAAGAGTACCCTTTTCCGTAAAATCCCTGCTTTCTCTACCGAGAACGGCGGGGATTTTTGCTTGTTGGGAAGTTTCCCAAACCCTCTGTTTTATGGAGGGTTTTACCCTCTGAAACCGAAGAAAGGAGGTTACACATGGCAAGTTTACGGGACACCGTAAAGGACTATCAAGAAGAATTAAGGGACGGTATCGCTTGGGTGGCGTTTTGGAAAACGGGACGTTCTTGGAACGCCGAATATTTCCACCTTGAAATGAGCGACTACATTTACCCGGAGGACAGAAGCCGCATGGAAGAAATCAAACAGGCTGACCCTGCCGCCGTTGTGGTAAACGGCTATTATTCCGGCTATCTTGGCGAGGATATGAACCTTGACGAGCTGACCGCCGGGGTGCGCCGCCACTACGAAAACGGATATAGCAATATCGGGGAATTTATCGAAGCCCACGACGACAGGCTGCCGCCGGAGCTTATCGAGGAAGCAAGAGCCGCCGCCCACGCTGCGGGGCTTCCTTTCTCTGAAAAAGCCTACCGGGACGGCGAAGAACCCGACCCCTATATTTTTGACGGGAGCATGAGCATGGAGGACTACGAACTTATGCACCGTATGATTGAAAACGAAAGGAGCGAACGCATGGTAGAAACGATTTTAAGCGGGTATCTTTCTAATCTTGGAAAGTACACCGAGGGCAGACCTGCGGGCGAATGGGTATCATTCCCCACGACTGCCGAGCATTTGAAAGAAGTCTTTGACCGTATCGGGATAGACGGCAAAAACTACGGGGAGCTGCATATCACAGAATACCAGTCCTCTATTGCAGGACTGGCAGGAAAATTGACCGAGCTTGAAAGCCTTGACGAACTGAACTATTTGAGCGAACTTTTGAAAATGCAGTTTGACGACGACCGGGAAAAATTTGTTGCAGCTATGGAATACGGCGACCATACAAGGGACTTGCAGGATATTATCAACCTTGCACAAAACCTTGATTGTTACTGGCTTTACCCGTCCGTACAGAGTGAGGAAGATTACGGGCATTATCTGATTGAAGAACTGGACGAGTTGGAGCTGCCCGAAGAAGCAAAAAAATATTTCATGTATGAGGAATACGGGCGGGACGCTGCTATCAATGACGGGGGCAGCTTTACCGAGCAGGGCTATATCTACAATAACCGCAACACCTTTACACAGTGGTACGACGGGCGCGACGTGCCGGAGGAATACCGGGTAACGCCGCAGCCGCCAGTACAGGAAAAGGAACAGGCAGACCTTGACGCTTCCGCAGCCATACAAACCGCCGCCACAGAGCAGCCCCCGGTTCTCCCGATTATCCTATCTTCTGAAAAGCCCGCCGATAAAATGAAAGAGATTACCGACCGACTGGAACAGGGAATTTTAGGACTGTATGAAAGCGACCGTTACGCCGATTATCTGCGTACCATGTCAAAATTCCATGATTACAGCCTTAACAATACAATCCTTATCGCCATGCAGGGCGGCAATCTTGTGAAAGGCTATAAACAATGGGAAAAGGAATTTGACCGCCATGTAAAGCCCGGAGAAAAAGCTATCAAGATACTTGCACCGTCCCCGTTTACCGTCAAGAAGCAGGTGGAAAAAATCGACCCGGACACCCAAAAGCCTGTTTTCGATAAGGACGGAAAACCTGTTACCGAAGAAAAAGAAATCAAGATACCCGCTTTTCGTGTAGTATCTGTCTTTGATATTTCACAGACCGAGGGAAAAGAACTTCCTGCCCTTACCTATGAGCTTACGGGCAACGTGGAACAATACAAGGATTTTTTCGCTGCCCTTGAAAAGACTTCCCCGTTTGCTATGGGATTTGAAGCACTAAGCGGCGGCGTAAAAGGACGCTGCAATTATGAGGAAAAGCGTATCTTCATCAACGAGGGCATGGACGAATTGCAGAATATCAAGACCGCAATCCATGAAATCGCCCACGCCACGCTGCATGATACCGCCCTTGCCATGCCGGAACGCCCCGACCGCCGCACCCGCGAGGTACAGGCGGAAAGCGTCGCCTATGCGGTCTGCCAACATTACGGGCTTGATACGTCGGACTATTCTTTTGGGTATATCGCCGGGTGGAGCAGCGGAAAAGAACTTGCAGAACTGAAAGGCTCTCTTGAAACAATCCGCAGCACCGCCGCAAATCTGATTGATACCATAGACGGACATTTTGCAGAAATCCAAAAGGCACAGGATAAGGAACAGACCACCGAACAGGCACAGCCCGCACAGGAAGCCGCCAAACAGCCCGAAACAAAAGCAGCCGCGCCGGAGCTTCCCGAAGAAACAGCCCCGGTACAGGAAAAAGAAGCACAGCCGGAACAGGCTGCACCCGCCGCCCCTTATTATACTATCAATGAAGCTGCCGCCAAACGTGCAAAGGATATGAACAGTTTTTCCGATTATAAGCAAGGCAGCGCGACGGCTGAATACAGGCACTATGTAGATGAAGCCGTACAACTTGCAGAAAGGCAGAAACAGCGGGTAGACCCGATGTACCATGAGAAAATCGACAGCCTGCTTGACACCTATGCCCGGAAACTGGCGGCGAACATGAATAAAGGCTATGAGATTGACGCGCGTGTTCCCTCTATCCTGATTGCGGGCGGCTCTAACTTCCCCACAAGGAAGAAAGAAAAGCAGAACGCAGCCCGCGACAGCAATTACCGGGAATGGCAGGACATACAAGGGCTTCTTGATAAAATCCGCAGTACCGGCATGGGCGGTATCAGCGCAGACGACCCGCAGGCAGTACAGAAGTTAGAAAAGAAACTGGAAAGCCTTGAAAAATCACAGGAAACCATGAAAGCCGTAAACGCCTACTACCGCAAGCATAAGACCCTTGACGGCTGCCCGCATTTACCGCCGGAGGAACTGGAAAAATTGAAAGCAGACATGGCGAGCAGTTGGCATTTGGAGGACAAGCCCTTTGCGACTTGGGCGTTATCCAACAACAGCGCAGAAATCCGGCGCGTGAAAGATCGTATCAAATCCCTTTCACAGCAAAAAGAAATCGGTTTTGTAGGTTGGGAATTTGACGGCGGCAAGGTGGAAGCAAACACCGAAGCGAACCGACTGCAAATCTTCTTTGAGGATAAGCCGGACGAAGCCACGCGGGAAGCCTTAAAAAGTAATGGCTTCCGTTGGTCGCCAAAAGCCGGGGCATGGCAGCGGCAGCTTACCAGTAACGCCTACTATGCGGCTGATTATGTGAAAGCGATTGCTCCCCTTACCGGGGAAAAGCCTACCGAGTTACAGCGGGCGCATATCCGGCAGCAAAAGGTAGCTGCACAGGAACAACCCGCACAGGAGCAGCCGGAGCAGGAAGCCCCACAGGACAAAGACACCTTTTCCATTTATCAGATAAAAGGCGGGGACGAAACAAGGGACTTGCGTTTTGAGCCTTACGACCGTCTGATTGCCGCCGGACACCGGGTAGACCCGAAAAACTATGCCCTTGTCTATTCCGCACCTCTTACGCCGGGGACTTCCCTTGAAGATATTTACACCCGCTTTAATATCGACCACCCGAAAGATTTTAAGGGACACAGCCTTTCTGTTTCCGACGTAGTGGTGCTTCATCAGAACGGGCAGGACACCGCCCACTATGTAGACAGCTTCGGTTATAAGAAAGTGCCGGAATTTTTGCAGCCGGAAAACTATCTGAAAACTGCCGAGCAGACCACCGAGCAAAACTACAACATGATTGACGGGCAGATAAACAACACCCCGACCGTCGCAGAATTGGAAGCAAAGGTAAAGACAGGAGAAACCATTTCCCTTGTTGACCTTGCGGAAACTGTCAAGGCTGACAAGGAACGTGGCAAGGCAGCAAAAACGGAAAAGAAGCCCTCTATCCGGGCGCAGCTTAAAGCAGCGAAAGAACAGACACCGAAGAAACAGGCAAAACAGAAAACACAGGATTTGGAAAGGAGCTGACGCATGAATAAGTTTGAAAACGTGGATATTTTCGCTTCTCTTGACGCTATCATGCGGCAGAATACAGGATTTTTCCAAAGTGATTTTGACATTGACAAGGAGATTATCGCAAAAGCAGCGGCAAGCCCTAACAGAGAGGATAAGACGCTGCTATGGTTTTGCCGCCCGTCCGGGACGCATTGTTTTAAGGAGCGCGACGTGTTCCTAAAGGATACCGCCGCCCACAATACATGGTGTTTTTACAAAGAGCAGACCTGCGACCGCGTTCTTGCCTATGCCGTCGAGCTGACGGGCAGGGAGCGCGGGAAAATCAAAGGCAATCTTTATGAGCTTGACTATGCAAGGCAGTATGAGCGCGTTAAGGACAATGCGCTTGCCGCCGACACAGTCAAGTTGATTTATGAGCATGGGACAAGGGAGATACCCGCCGGACAGCATTTTAACGGAAATCCCGATACTTCTTTAGGGAAGTTTGAACACTTTGAAGCAGTACCCAACGACCCGGACGCGCTACAATTCCTTTTACGGGAAGAAAAGCAAAAACGGGATAAACTGACACCGGGCGACTTCAAGGAACATACCGCCGCCCTGCGTGCTGGGCTGATTGAAGCCGAAGCGCGGCGCATTGTGCAGGAAATGAAGCGCAGGGACACGCCCAATAGCCCTAATAGGACACATTTCATGGTGGAGCTGTCCCCGACATTTATGCAGCTTGCGTCCTCTAAGGACACCGACCGTCTGTTTTCCATGTTGCCCTATAAGACACTTTCCTTTTCCAAAATCGAGGGCAGACATGGAACATACGCCTTGATTGATAAAAATGAAAACCGGGGCACAGATATTCGCAGGGTGCGCCCCTCAATCCGGGCGCAGCTTGCCGCTGACAAAAGAAAAGCCGCCCCGAAAAAGGCGGCTGTAAAATCAAAAAATCACGAATTGGAGGTATGAGCATGATTAGACTGACAGTTGAAGAAACAAACCTGTTGAGCATTTACAATGAGGACGGCAAACGTGGGCTTACAGAAAACATCAACGCTGCGCTGCCGTTCATGGACGAGGATATGCGGGAACTGGCGAAACGCACCCTTGCGAAAATCGCACCTCTGACAGAAAATGAGTATGCGGAGCTTGCTATTTTCGCCGCTGATGAGGTATGACCGGGATAAAGCGGCTTACACCACCCCAAAGCCGGAAAGTCAACAGCCTTATAAAAAAGGAGTGCTGCAACTGCGATAACGGACACTGTATTTTACTGGACGACGGGGAGGAATGTGTCTGCCCGCAGCTTATTTCCTATTCGCTTCTTTGCAAATGGTTTCAGACCGCCGTATTGCCCCTTGATAAGCTGCTGTATGCAGAGCTTTTCAAGACCGAGGATAAAAAGCGTTGTACCGAGTGCGGAACTTCTTTTGCGTCCACCTCTAACAGCGTCAAATACTGCCCGGACTGCCGGAAGCGTATTACCCGCAGACAGGCAGCGGAGCGCATGAGAAAACGGCGCGCCCTTGTTACGTAGTAGGGGCAAAAAAAGCCTTGATTTACGGGGCTTTCAGTGCTTGAAAATGACGCGGCAAGGGTTTTATACCTTATCCCCTAAAAATGACGTTCTATTGCGTAACAGATACCAAAAACGCACCTACATAAAACAGGGCGCGGACAGTCTTTTGTTGGCTGTCTGCGCCCTGTTCTTTTACTTTATTCGTGCAGTTCTTCTATATCCTTTATTCGGTTTTCCAATAGGATATACAGCTCTCCATTCTCTCCCCTTATAACCAGAGTATCATTTTCATCGGAATAAGTTCCATATTCCACACATTCTATATATCCGATAAGTGTATTTCCGTCCTCAAAAGTAATTTGGATTTTACTGTCTGCGTTAATATAAGTTTCTACGCCATAACTGCCATTTTCTAATGTTATTCTGTAACATGGTGTAATACCAACCATTTTCATAATTATTCCCGTTCCTTTCCTTTCTTCCGTTCCGGCTCTTTGCCTTGCCGCAAAATATTGTCTATGTTCTGTTTGATAACGTCGTATTCCTTGACCTGTTTTTTCAGCTTGCCATAATCAGCGTAAAGGGCTTCTTTTTGCGCTTGTAGTTTCCCGTATTCTTCCTGCATGGCGGCAAGATTGGGGAGTTTAGTAACGCCCGCCGCTTTCAGTGTCTTTACTGCCGCTTCATGGAGTATCAGACTGCTTTCCTGCTTTGCCCGGTATGCGTCCTTATCCTTTGCCCTGCGGTATGCTTCATAGACAGGTTTTGTCTTTTGGTAGGTAGTAACGTGCTTCATCAGCACCGCCATATCTGCAAGACGCTTTTCCACGCTCTTTAATGCGTCTGCTGTCTTTTCATTTTCCGCATTTACTTCCTCAATCCGGCTGACTAAATCTGCGTACTGCTCAATCTTATGTTCTGTCAAGAAATTCATAGTCTTTGCAGCCAGTTTCAGATTATGGATTTTCGCCCACTGTTCATAGCCCCGGCTCTCTTGTGCCTTGATACTGTTTTCAATGTCAATAAGCAGCGATACGCCGCGCTGCTCTTTGGGAGCTTTCGCTGCCTTTGTGCGTTTGCCCTCTATCCGTTCTCTTATGGCTTCCTCTGTATAATCTGTACCGAGAGTTTTCAGACGGGTAAAGCGTTCCTGTCCGGGAGCGCGGCAGGAGATATATTTTCCCGGCTTTATCTCATAACCCGCTGCCTGTAACCGCTGCAACAATTCTTCAAAACTTGCTACTTGGGGGATAAGCGTATCAACGGCAATTTTCAGCTTGCCTTTCCAACTTGTACCGACCTTTTCCGCTTGATATTCTGCATAGCTTTTTCCCTTGCTGCCTTTGCCCGGAACGACAACAGACAGCCCGTTTTCCCGGCACAGCTTATCGCTCATGTTCCGTATGCCGTAGTAACTGCGCTTATTGGAATTGTACTTATGGTAGTCAACAAAAT
This sequence comes from Bariatricus sp. TF06-38A, assembly GCF_027690675.1. Lineage (NCBI taxonomy): Bacteria > Bacillati > Bacillota > Clostridia > Lachnospirales > Lachnospiraceae > Bariatricus > Bariatricus sp. TF06-38A. The sequence goes on along the minus strand of NZ_JAQFCE010000012.1, from coordinate 75,323 downwards.
TGACCGCACAAAAAATGATATGGTTATGGATATGCCCTTTGTCTATGTGGGTAGTTAAGACGTATTCATGCTGTCCCTTTGTTACCGCGTCGGCAAGCTGCTTTCCGATTTCGTGGGCTTTCTCATAATCTACTTCTCCCGGCTCAAAGGACTGTATCAAATGGTGGGCGAGATTGTTTCCCTTATCTATGGCTTGTGCAAGCGTAAATCCAAACTCAATATCTGCCGTTTCATAGCTGCACCCAAAGGAGGACACAAGCATTTTCCCGTCTGTTTTATCCGGGTTTTGGATATAGTCAAGGGCTTTGCTCAACGTGCTTTTAATAGGCTTAATCTTTGTAACCGCCATATCTCCGCAAGCACCCCCTTTATTTCCTCTATGTCCTCTTGGTAAACGCTGCCTGTCGCATTGACACGCTTTGCAATCTGATTGATGTTAACCCCGATTTTCTGTATCTCTGCTGTCATGCCTTTTATATCGCTATGGTCTGTCTGAATGATATACCCGTCAATGGCAATCTTGCGAAGATACGCCGCCATGTTCCGGGTAGGGACAAGCTTCATTTTCTGTTCAATCAATGCCCTTTCTTCCTCTGTTACATAGAATTTGATTTGTATTTTTCTTTTGCGTCCGTTCATGCAATCGCTCCTTTCCATTCCGAGGGTTTGGGACACTTCCCAACAAGCAATTTTCAACCGACGCACCGCAGGACGGGAGGGCGAAAATACGGAAAAGGGTACTCTTTTCCTATGCTTGCTACGAAACTTTATCCCTTACTACCTACAACACCGGGAACGGCAAATTTGACGAACTTTCCCAAAAGAAAAACGCCGCAATCTGCGACGTTTCAATCACTCTATATAAACAAAAACGAGAGAACTTTATTCCCCCGTTTCGTCGTTGTTGGCTTCCTCTATTCCTTTTGCAGTAGCAGACAGGATTTTCAAATCTTTTTCGCTCATACCGTCAAGCATAGTATCGAGCTGACGGCGGCGCGTGGATTTCTCCTGTTCCCGTTCCGGGAAAAAGAACTGGTCTACTGATACATCAAGCAGGGTTACAAGCTCATATAAAATCTGTAAACTTGGGTGCTGCCCGCTGTTCTCAATGGACGCGATATATCGGGGCGCAATATTCAGCGTATCGGCTAACTGATTGCGTGATATTCCCTTTGCTTTTCTTGCTGCTTTAATGGCTTGCCCGAAAGCCTTAAAATCAAATTTTTCTTTGTTCTGCTTCATAGTCATTTCACCCAACTACATTGTATATTTCATCTTCCTTTCGAGATATGATTACACACAGCACATTATTGACTGAAATAGAGCATATCATATACTTGATATTATTCGGCTATCCGAGTATAATTATACTGGTAAAATTTGAGGAAAGGGCGTTTTGATTATGGAATATATGTCTTGTCCCGAAGCGGCAAAGAAATGGGGAATTTCTGAAAGACGAGTACAGATACTTTGTAGCGAAAATCGCATACCGGGCGTTTCAAAACTGGGGTATATGTGGCTGATACCAAAAAACGCGGAAAAACCTTTTGATATGAGAAAGAAACAACATAAAATGCAGATACAATAAACAAACAAATAAACCTTACAACAACTGTAAGTGGTGTGGTTGCTTCTTATGCAGTAAAATTATATTCGTAAGATAAGCGTAAGCAAAAAATGTGAGGTGTGAGATATGAATGATACAAAAAAACTATTAGAAGTACGCGACTTGCACAAAGCATATTCCAAAGAGGGGGTTCCAACAAAAGCACTAAACGGAATTACCTTTGATGTTCTGAATGGCGAATATTTGGGAATTATGGGAGCCAGCGGTTCTGGAAAAACAACATTGTTGAATTGTATTGCTACGGTCATTAAACCAACCTCTGGACAAATTTTACTTTCAGGTGCCAATATAAGCTCTTTTGATGGCACGAAGTTGGCTGAATATCGTGGCAACAAGATTGGTTATCTATTTCAAGATTTTGCTTTACTTGATAATCTAACTGGTAAAGAAAATATTATATTGCCTTTATCAATTCATAATATTGACATTGTTACAGCGGAAAAAAAGCTAAAAGATATAGCAGATTTTCTTGGAATTACAGACGTTCTTTCTAAATTTCCGTCACAAATGTCGGGCGGTCAAAAACAACGCGTAGCTGCTGCACGTAGTTTGATTTCTGACCCCGATATTATTTTGGCTGATGAACCTACAGGTGCATTAGATACAAAATCAGCACGTTTACTCATGGAGAAGTTACAGGAAATCAATCTTAGGCGTGGACGCACAATCCTAATGGTCACGCATGACCCTAACGCCGCGAGTTTCTGTTCTCGTATTTTGTTCATTCAAGACGGTGTTATTTTCCATGAGTTACGTCGTAAAATTCCAAATGAAACACAGGAAGATTTTTATGCACGTATTTTACAAGTGATGGCTCAAATGGGGGGAGGAAGTGCAAATGTTCTTTAATCTCACATGGCGAAACGCCAAACGGAGCCGTAGCGAAAACCTAATTTATTTTCTGACAATGATAACAGCCGTAGCAATGTTTTATATAGTGCTTTCTCTTGGACAACAGGACGTAATACGTTTTTTAAGTGAAATTGAGAGCGACGCAGTAGAACGGTTGCTTACTAATCTTTTACCGACGGTTTATCTTTGTGCTTTATTATTTGTGTTCTTTCTCGTAGTATTTGCAAACAAATATCAACTTGAATGTCGTAGTCGAGAACTGGGGCTTTATTTGATGTTTGGAATGACAAAGATTAAATTATTTATTCAAATAATGACAGAGGGGCTAATCACGTCGTTTTTAGCTCTTTTAGGAGGGCTTGTATGCGGTGGCTTTTTATCCGAAGCTATAAGTCTTACAACCGCGCGTTTAGTAGGGCATGGTATCATTACACACCAATTAAGTTTTTCTGTAAGTGCCGCTATTTTCACATCGTTAGGCTTCTTGATTATTCAGTTTGTAGCATTGTTTGTTCTATGCGGAAAGCTGTTCCGTAAAGAGCTACATCAACTTGTTTATGGAGAGATGGCGAAAAAGCAACGCACAGGGAATCCATATGTAAGTTTCGTATCGTTTGCTATAGGCACCGTAATTTTGCTTGTCGCGTACTGGATTGTTGTAGAGCATTTTATGGCTGCGAGTGGGGCAATGCTGCTTATTGCCGTTTTACTTGGAATTATCGGAACAATTCTATTTATTCGAGGACTTGCAAGAATTTTGAGTATATGGGCAGCTTCTATAAAACACAAAGCCACAAGAGGACTTTATGTATTTACTTTACGGCAGTTGCATGAAAATGTCGTTAATAAATATATTTCAATCAGCGTAGCGTCCATTCTGATGATGCTTACTATTATGTTAATTACCGACGGCTCAGTGCGCATAATGTCATATGGAAGTGAATTGACACGAGGTACTTCTGTTTATGACTTTACTGTAATGGGCAACGACCAAATTGTTGAGAAGTATCTTTCCAACGAACAAATTCGTCCTTATGTATCAAATCTGAACCGTATGGAAATAGGAAATATAAAATCCACTGCTTCGGATGGGATAAGTTCTCCTGTTGATTGGTCGAAATTTAGGAAACAAATCGTGCAGCATTTACCTCAAGATGTAGTAGACCCTGCCACACAAGAAGATGGTATGTATAGTTTTGGCTCCGACCAACCTGCTGCCTTAAACCTTTTAGGTCTTATTGATACTGGTAGTTCTTCTCCTTATTTGCTTCCTGTATCTTCCTATAATCGGTTATTGGATGCCGCGGGAGAAGAACAGATTAGCCTTGGGAACAATGAAGTTGTCTATTATCTCAACCCAGATTTTTTAGGTAATGCTCAAGATGAAACGGTTACACTGTTAAATCAAATTGCAGCAGACGCACAGGCGAATAATGAAGCGTCGCTTTCTATCAACGAAAGACCATTTTATCTTGTTCCCTCCGTACCGATGAAAGGGTTGACCGCAGATGAAAATATCAAGATTATAACTGCATTGATTGTTTCAGATGAGATATATTCAGAATTTGTAAATTCAGACACTTGTATGGTTTATTGGAACTTTTGTATTCCTAATGAACTTGTTGAAACAAAAGGTTTAATGTTACCGATTATGGAAGCTCGTGATTTGTTAAAACCATCTGGTCTATATTACGAAAGCTATCTTAATAATTTTGGGCGACAATTATTTTATGTTATTTCCGGAAGTTATACAACACTATACATGGGATTTATGTTTTTGATTATTGCGTGTGCATTACTTGCCCTGCAATTCTTGACGCAAATGCAAACTACAAAATCAAGGTATCTAACACTCTCTATTTTAGGAGCACGACGTGAACAAATTAAGCGTTCTATCAACCAACAAGTATTATGGTATTTCCTGCTTCCTCTTATATTAGCGTGTATCAGCGGAGCAGTAGGGATATATGCCATGCAGCTATATTTATATTCAGGAGCGGCACACCTTGAACAGTCCTATCCTCTTTTAATTGCTATGGCTGTTATTGTTGTTCTTGTTATGGTAATTTACGGTGTGGCTGTTGCTCGAACAGCTAATCGTGAAATAGGAAAGCTCAATTACAAGCCCAATTCTTAACAGGCTTATAAATATTATGGGAAAGGAGGCGGACATATTGGCAAAGATAGTTGTGGTTGAAGATGATGTTTATATGCGAGAAGAACTGTTGAACTTATTAGAAAAATCGGGATATGATACGATTGGATTATCGGATTTTGAAAACGCAGTATCAGAAATAGCAGCATATTTTCCCGACTTAATTTTGCTTGACATCAATCTTCCCTTTCGTTCGGGTTTTGAAATATGTAAAGAGTTGAAAGCTAAACAGATTGGTACGGTACTCGTATTGACTGCAAGAGATAAATTGCAGGACGAACTGCACGCATTAGACTTGGGGGCTGATGACTATTTAACAAAACCTTGTAATATGTCACGTTTACTTGCCCGAATTAAAAATCTTCTTCGACGTAAAGAAGAACAGGTACAGCAAGGGTTACTTGATGGAGGTGGTTTTTTACTTGACCCGAATACCTTTACAATTTATGTAGGGAATAGCTCTTACCTTATGCCACCGAACGAAGGAAAAATATTACTTGCTCTCTTGAAAAATAGCCCTAAGATTGTTTCTAAAAAAGAATTATGCATTAGACTATGGGGAACAGAAGAATTTATAGACGAAAATGCATTACAAGTAAATTTTACTCGGCTGCGAAAAACGCTTCGGGAGTTTGGGCTTGAAGAACGTATAGAAACAGTGCGCGGTCAAGGCTACCGCTTGAAAGAGCAGGTGCGCTTATGAATAAGTTGAAAATACTTTTAATCTATATTTCCTCTAACCGGGTATGGATTATTACACTTGCCTGTTTGGACTTGTTCTTTATATTTCTTGCTTGGTTGGCTAACCCTGATTATTTTATAAATTATGCTGCATTGATAATTTTTGTGTCATTTGCCGCACTTGCTATTCCTCTTGCTATATCAATCAGAAAACGTAACAAGGCAGACGCTATTTTTCGGCGTTTTCTATTAGAGCCGGACGATACCAACGAATACTTACTGTGTGAAGCTGTTCCCGCTGTAATACGCCCTCTTATCTGTGAATTGGGAAAACATTTGAGGACGCAGCAAGAATATATCAACGAACAGAAAATTACAGTTACAGACTATGAACACTATGTTGAAAATTGGGTGCATGAAATCAAAAAACCACTATCCCTTATGACCTTGCTACTGGATAATCGAAAAGATGAAATGTCCCCTTTGGTTCATACTCGTATGCTTTATGTACGCGACCATACCCGACAGGATATAGAACAAATTCTATACTTTTCAAGGCTTGGGGCTACACATAAGGATTACTCTTTTGAGTCGCTTTCAATTCTTGGAACTTGCCGTGAAGCAGTTGAAGATAATTTAACGCTTCTTGAAGAAGCCGGATTTTCTATTGAATATACCGAAAACGATTATCAAGTGATTTCTGACAAAAAAGGTCTGATGTTCATTTTAGGACAGATAATCAGTAATAGTGTGAAATATGTGGGAAACAACCTTGCCCCACGGCTCATATTTTCCATAGCTGATAGTATGAATAGTGAACAGATTTCTTTATCTATCAAAGACAACGGCACAAGCATACCATTGTCTGACTTACCCTTTGTTTTCGACAAGGGGTTTACCGGAGATACGGGCAGTTACCTTAGTCGTTCTACAGGTATGGGCTTATACCTTGTTCAGAAAATGGCAACTGACTTATTTATCACGGTGGAGCTTAAAAACAATTCATACGGTGGAACAACCGTAACCTTGACGTTTCCAAAAGTGTAACGTCTATTTGGGAGGTAGTGAAATGCAGTTACAGAATGAAATAGTAAAAAAGCACACGCCAATAAAAAGCTTGCTCATTGATTGGTTAATTATATTTGGAACGTATCTTTTTATCCGCATATTCTTTGCCCTCTTTGGGCTTCATCAGAATATTGTCCTCTTGGGCTGTTGCCTTGCGATATTGCCCTATCTTTTTGGGGCGTTATATTTACAGAAATCCCACAAGCAATGTCAATTATGGCTTGCTGCATTGGCTATTTTAATACCGTCGGTCGTTGAAAAAGCAGCAATATATTTATTTGGTGCGTACTTATACAATTTAAGACCGATAAATGTTGTAGGAGTTATGGAAGCGATTAAGAGTAACGCACCATATACAAACTTCATTAAAAATCAATCAGCACAGAATTTAATAAATCTATCATATTTTAATTGGACATATATTCTATGCAGTATAGCTATTTCTGTTTTGGTTATCCTGCTTTTACATAAGACAAAACAAAAAAGTAATAAAGGATAATGAGAAATTTTTGAAATTGACATAGTATAGAACATCTGCCGGACGACGGCAAAGAAAAAAAGCCGTCGCAACGCAGACAGGTTTTCACGCGCCTATTCTATTTCGGCGGCTTTGATTTTCAGAGCCGCCGTTTCTTTTTATCTATCTAAATTCTAACGATAACTCTCCTACTAGATAAAGACATGGCGGTATCAAGGAGGTATCGTCATGTCCTTTTTCCTATGCCCTAATAGACTGTTATCAAAAAAAGCCATTACCCGCCAACGGGTTATTCTGGCTACATAGATGAACTCACAAATCATACATATACTTTTGATAATTCCTTTGCGCCTGTCTGCAATTTGCAGACGGGCGCATTTTGTATTTTATCAAAAAACTTTTTCAAAAAATTTCTAAAACCAACGTCCATTTTGAAGTGCGTTGGTTTGAGGGTTTACGAAAGGGGACATTTCAAACTCCACCGCTTTCGCGGCAGCGAAAGGAGGTGAGAACATGAACGAGCCTATTCGTACCCAATGGCAAATCCGTTGTGCTTTTAACGGCTTTTGCAAACTGGCGTTGAAGCGAGAAGCTATGAATGCCCACAGGGACACAAAGCAGCGACAATTACGCGAGGTTACTTTTTCTGACCTGTCGCCACTGGAAGAAAAACAGCTCTACGTCTGCGACGAGTATTTTGCAGATGATGAAGCAGAACAGTCTTTCGTTGTCGGCGGCAAAGAAATTACTGCGAAGCTGCTTGCCGAAGCCCTGCACAGTTTGCCGGAAGAAAAGCGGGAAACCGTACTGCTGTATTATTTCTTTGACATGAGCGAACGCGAGATTGCAAAGTTTTGTAATCTGTCAAGGACAACGGTACAGTCCCGCCGGACAAGCTCAATGAAGCTGTTAAAACGCTATTTGGAGGAAAAAGCCTATGACTGCACAGATTAGTAAATCAGAACAGGACGAACGCGGCTTGTTGCCTTACCCGGTAATCATAGCCGCTACTAAGGGCGACCCGGAAGCTATGAACATTGTCGTACAGCATTACGAAAGCTACATAGCGTCCCTGTCTATGCGAAAGCTGCGTGATGAGCGCGGAAATATCTATTGGGGCATAGATGAGGATATACGCGACCGCTTGCGTTCGCGTCTTATGCGGGCTGTCCTTTCATTCAAGGTTTGAGATAACCACAAGCAGCGTCCCTCTTTCCGCTGCCTGTTGACTTGACCTTACTTGCTCTTTGACAAAGAAAGCGACGCAAGATAACGGCGACGCAGTATAGGGCAAATCGGATACGTCCTTTTTGCGTTGAGCCATACGGCAGGTGCGCCATGACGCTTTTCTTCTATTGGAGAAAGTCGAGCGACCACCACCACGCCGGGGAACAAGTGTAGCGGCTTGTGGGCGACGACACGCACTAAGGGTAGACAAGCCTTTATAGCCATAGTCCGAGCGTTAAAAGCGTCGCAGGCATTGGGTAGAGCTGCCTTAACGGGCAGGGGTGGAACTCCCGCGAGGTTGTGCTAACAGCCGTCCGATTAAAGCCCCTTTTACTATTCACTTTTCCTAATATTGAAAGGGGGACGATACTATGAGTAACGCCGACGTGCCTATTTGGGAAAAATACACGCTTACGATAGATGAAGCAGCTAAATACTTCCGTATCGGAGAAAACAAGCTGCGTAAATTAGCCGAGGAAAATCCTGCCGCCGGGTGGGTTATTATGAACGGCAACCGTATTCAAATCAAGCGCAAACAGTTTGAAAAAATGATTGATACCATAGACACAATCTGATAGTGAAATTGAGCCTTGAATGTGCTATAATGGGATAAGCATATCAAGGCTCTTTCCGTCTTGGAAAGGAGCATTGAAAAATGTCAAAGAAAAGACGTGACAGCAAAAATCGAGTTTTGCGGTCGGGAGAGAGCCAGAGAAAAGACGGAAGATATGCTTACAAATATATAGATACCTTTGGTAATCCGCAGTTTGTGTATGCGTGGAAGTTAGTACCTACGGACAAGACCCCTGCCGGAAAGCGTGAGGATATATCCCTACGAGAAAAGGTAAAAGAGATACAGAAAGACCTTGACGACGGGATAGACACCATAGGCAAGAAAATGACGGTCTGCCAACTTTATGCAAAGCAGATACGCCACCGGGGAAATGTAAGGTACAATACGAAAAACGGACGCAAGCGGCTGATGAAGCTACTGGAAGAAGATAAACTTGGGGGCTGCCCGATTGACAGCGTGAAGCTGTCCGACGCGAAAGAATGGGCAATCCGCATGAAAGAAAAAGGAATTTCCTATAAGACTATCAGTAATGACAAGCGTTCCTTGAAAGCTGCCTTTTACACAGCGATACAGGACGATTGCATAAGGAAAAATCCTTTTGACTTCCAGTTAAACACTGTCATTGAAGATGATACAGAACCAAAGGTTCCGCTAACACCAGCGCAGGAAGAAAGTTTTTTGTCCTTTGCTCAAAATGACAAAGTTTATCAGAAGTATTATGACGAGCTTATTATTTTGCTTGGGACAGGGCTTCGTATCTCTGAACTTTGCGGGCTGACCGATACTGACATTAACTTTGAGAATAGGATAATCAATGTAGACCACCAACTTTTAAGAAGTGCGGAAACAGGATATTACATTGAAACACCAAAAACGAAAAGCGGTATTCGTCAAATTCCAATGAGCGAAAAAGTATATGAAGCATTTAACCGAGTGCTGAAACGGCGCAGGGGTGCAAAAGCTGTTACTATTGACGGTTACAGCAACTTCCTTTTCCTCAACCGGGACGGCTACCCGAAAACAGCTACCAATTATGACGGTATGTTTAGGGGGCTTGCAAAGAAGTACAACAAGTACCATGAGGAAGCTCTACCGAAAGTAATGACACCGCACACCTTACGTCATACGTTCTGTACCAACATGGCAAATGCCGGAATGAACCCGAAAGCATTACAGTACATTATGGGACATTCCAACATTACTATGACGCTGAACTATTACGCACACGCTACTTTCGACAGCGCAAAAGCTGAAATGCTGCGGATAGCAGCTTAGTAGTAAATCAAGGTTTTACTACTTCTTTACTACTTTTGAAAGCAAAAACCTAAGCGGATATAAAAATATATGTGAGTTTCTTCCGATACGAAAAATGCCGGAAAAGCCTGTAAATACGGGCTATACCGGCATATAAGAACTTCTAAAAAGATAATCAAAATTCATATCTAATTTTAATGGAAAAACATACATCGTTTTTAAGATCGTTTTATTTCGTAATCTCTTTATTTTAGATACATTCTTCTATCTATATCCCTGTATTTCCAGGATATCTCCGTTCCATACACACTCTTCCGACAAGGAATTCTCTGCGTTTAATCTTCTTCCATTCCTCTGATCCACAAGACTGACCTGTTCCGGGTCAAACGATGCCAAAGGATCCAGTCCTTCCAGAGAATCTGAAATATCCTGCATCAAGTCTTTGATCTTCTGATTTACAGGAAGTTCCAAATCATATTCTTTTTTTTGCTTTATTCTTATTGTGACTATGATTCGATTCATCTTCCCATCCTCCTAACTATCTATGCACTTGATCTTCTTGCTGCCATTGCCTGCAAAAAAGATTCCAAAGCCTTTTTCCAGCTCTGCATTTCTTTGGCTTTGCGTAAAATTATTCTTATAAAAGCCTTCATAATGCACTGCCGTATCTGACAAAGCAAGAGCAACACCGGAAGATTTGAGGTCCACACCAAGCTGATCCTGCGTATAAAAATTGAAAAGATCACCCTGACGGATTCCACAGAGGACCAGCACGCCATAACCTTTTGTCTTTGTCATAATCCTGTGTAACTGCAGCTGTATATCATCCGGTAACTTGCTGCATTCTTTTATGTCATCGATAAGCAGGATCATCCAAGGTTCTTCCGTGATTTCGACCGCAGCTTCTTTTCTTTTTCGCATGCGATCTGTCAGTTCTTTGAAGATCTGGGAAAATAAATCCTGTACTTTCTCAGTTTCTGAAAGCTGCGCATAAGCAGTTCCCTTCTCCTGCAAGTCCGCCAGAGATTTTCTTTCTGAGTCCAGGCAATATAAAAGTGTATTTCCATTCACTTCCAGTACCATCTTTCCTATTCTGCGAAGCATTGCGCTCTTTCCACATCCAACTCTTCCGGTAACTGCCATTGCCGTCGTTTCTCCGGGCATTACATGAACCGCTTCTATGCTTTCTGCATCCAGTCCAACGGCAATTCCCTGCTCGTTGTTGCTGAGATCTGCCATACTTTTCACAGAAATGCTTTCCGGAAGAACCGGTATTCTCAAAGCAGGTTTTCCTTTCCAAGCTCTTGTCATGCCCTCTGCTTCTGCTTTCAAAGCCATTTCACGCTCTTTATCATTTTCTCCAGGTTCATACATTGCCTTCTGGAAATTGATCAGTTCCTGATTTACTTTAATCAGAGCATTACCTACTCTGTCCGGCAATCTTGCTTCTCTCACCTGTCCTATTAAAGTGCTGTATTCACTTCGGTCAGACTGCATGAAAGAAATAGCCCCAGAAACATTTGCCGTCAGCTTATAAGGCACGCCTGTATTGTTCACACCTGTATAAACAAAATAGATTCCTTTTGATGGACCCTCGCTAAAAAGACGGACAAATATGTCTTTATAATCCTGGTTCGATTCCAGAATACCACTGAAGCGATCAATCAAAACAAAAACAGCCGGCATCTCTTCACTAACCAGTTCCCGGTAAGCTTTCAGAGAATCCACTCTCTCCTGATTGAAGATTTTTCTTCTCTCATTCAGGAAACTGATCAGCATATTTATAAGCTTACCCAGCTTCTCTTCCTGTCCGGATCCCACAACGCCTCCCACCTGCGGGAAGGCCTCCATACCTGCCATATCCGCAATGATATAAAGATGCATATCCCGCGGAGAATACATACGGCATAAAGATGTTGCAATCGTCCGAAGCAATGATGTCTTTCCTGTCTGCGAGCTTCCAAAAACACCGAAATTGCCTTCCTTCAGGAAATCCATATACTGTATTCCCTGCACCTGAAGCTCCGGTCTGTCAAAAATACCTATCGGCACTGATAACCAAGGAGCATCTGTCATCTCCCATTTTTCTCCGTCAAAGCCACCCTCAACCGGCAGTTTCTTCCAGCTAAAGAGATCTGGAAGTTCTGTTTTCCACGGCGATGGCTGCTTCTCTATACCTGCCGCTTCTGCTGTTCTTGCTATATAAGCTATCACTGCCTCAATTTCTTTCTTATCCGAAACAAATCGGGTGTGGTTTTCTTCTACTGTTTTGATACGCGATCCATCTACTTCTACATAGCGCACTTCCAAAGCACCCTGCTCTTTATTTTCCTGATAAGGAGCTCCGGACCAGGCGGATTGGATCAACGCGAAAATTTCTGCCTTTTCGGAGGTTCCGACTCTTACATAAGCTCTTCCTGCCTGTGTAATCATCGCCGCATCCGGTTCATGAATCATCACCTTGCTGGCGGCAGCATTTTGCACCTTCATACAAATCTGATATTGGGTATTATTCCAGGTTCCCTCATCTACTGCATCTGCCGGACTTTGGGTAGCCAGAATCAGATGTACGCCCAGAGAACTTCCTTTTGCAGCTATGGAGTCAACCATTTTTTTGACAACCGGTCTTTCCTTGATCAGCTCTTTAAATTCATCAAATACGATCAGAAGTCTTGGCACCGCTTCTTTAAACTCACCCTTGTGATATCCTTTTATGTACTCCTTGATATCCTTTGCACCTACCGAAGCAAAAATGGCTTCTCTTCGCCTCAGCTCATGCTCCAGCGATTGAAAACATCTGTCAATCCCACTGCCAACATCCGTAATAATTCCACAGACATGTGGAAGCTTTTCAAGCGATGTTGCCGTACTTCCGCCTTTATAATCAATCACTACAAATGAAACATCCTCCGGATGATAATTACATGCAATAGATAAAAGCCATGAAATAAGCAGTTCACTCTTTCCCGATCCTGTCATACCTGCGACAAGGCCATGAGAACAGTGTCTGTGAAGAGATAATGAAAACAGCTTGCCGCCTTCACCTTCCCCTAACGGCGCAGTGATATTCACAGCGCTATCATTCTTTTTCCATCTTTCCAGCACGTTCAGGTCGCGTACCTTGTTTGTATCCATACATTGCAGGAAGGTAAGCGAAACCGGGATCTGTCCCTTGACAGCATCTTCAACCTCGATAGCCGACATCTGTCTGCAAAACGCATCAAACTTTCTCTGTGGAATCGGCTGATCCATGGTAAACCACATTTTCTCATCTGCTCTGTATTTATAAAAAGCGGTGGCCGTTCTGTCATCATACGGATCATCCACATTTACAATATACTGGCAGAAATTCGGCAGATAATACTGTTCATCATATAAAAAGATTGTTGATATCCCCATAGCAGGATCATTTTCGGAAAGCATTGATAAAAAGCACTCCGTTTTTTTCTGGAAGCGAAAAGAAAAATATAATGCGGAATCGGACTCGTCCCATTTTTCCACTTCGCCTGAAAATCCGGATCCTTTCGTTCTGCAATGATACTGTTTACTTTCTCACGGAATTTAGCATAAGAATCTACGTATCCTTTTTCACTATTCAGCGAAAGACTTGCAAGAGATTCTTCTGTAAGCGGATCAAAATTCAAATATCTGGTCTGCAATTCATCGTCCCAGATATGAGGAAGCCAGCGCAAAGATTTCCATTCTTCCTCTTCTTCCGGATCAAAAACGCCTACAATACGAACATCTCTGAAAAAATGCAATGTAGAAAGCGAAACCAGTATATTCTTTAATAAGTCTGTCACCTTGCCCCTGTTTCCGATCACACCAACAGAACTATACTTTAAAAGATCCAGTCTGGCAGGGACATCATCTACCAAATGAGTCTCCTGTATAATACGGTCTGTCAGCTCCTCCAGTTCATCCCTTTCCATATGGAAATCGTTTACATCTGTAGGCGGCTTTACATCTACACAAAGAGGGGCATACCCGGCACCCATTCTGACCTGCAGAAAATCAGAGTCTGTCGCTGTTCTCTCCCATAAAGAAGTCGACATCTTATTCAGAATTGTTTCGCATATTTCCGGCGAAGGATTCTCCTGGTTTATGATTTCCTTTTGTTTTTTTCCGATAGCATGAATATGCGCTTTTTCTCCTGCAATATAGTCCGCATATTTCTGGAAACGTTCTTCCTCTTCGACCATAAGCATCTTACGTGCTTTTTTATTGCTATTTCCAATCAGGCTTCCAACAGGGGAAATCATCATTGCTGCACGCATAGCAAGCATAGCAGGAGAAAAACTCGACATTGCAAACGAAGCTCCCGCCATGGCACCACTACTTAAAAGTGGCAAAAAGTTGGCTTTCCTGATAGAAAATCTTTGTGGTTTATTAGGTAAATGCGACAATCTCACCTCATCCACAGGCAAGGATTCTCTGATTCTCGGCGAACGATGGTATACCGGATACCCTTTCTGCATAGAAACAATATTCGTCGCCATCCCCGGATGATTTATCTCTTTCTGATATTTGAGTTCCGGTGTTTCATGAAGATTATAAAAATATAAAGTGTTCTCTTTGCAAATAATACGCAAATCACAAATATCAATTTCATCACCGGATTTCAGCATTGCCTTTTTAAGGGGACTTCCATTCAGATAAGTGCCATATTTACTTCCTAAATCCTCTATTCGTATTTTTCCTCTTTCAGATGTAATGAACAGGTGATTTCTGCTCACATAAGAATCATTTAACACAATATCATTTTTTTTAGATCTTCCGATATGAATCTGACACTCATAAGGAATAGGATATGATTCTGAATATTCTCCAGTATCCCTGGTAAACCTTACTTCTATTTTCGGAAATTCACAAATATTAACTAACTTAGCTTCTTCTTTCATTTCCTTTACTGACAAAGGGATTTTTTTTGCATTCAACTTCAGGATTTGTTTTTTTGCATGAAAACAGATCCCAAGTTGCCCGTCTACGCCAAGCTCTGACATCGGAAATGCATCTTTTTCACCAGATCCAATGGTATATTTTGTTCCTTCTTCAATATTCACCCGATATAAATGCTTTTCAGTGAAAATTGTAACTACATAACTCATACTGTTCCTCTGATTCCTTCCTCTAAACAAATGGTTTCCGACATCTTTTATATCAGATTCAACAGAACCTCCAGCCTCCTGTTTTTTGCAAACGCCGGTGTTCCGTCTTTCTTCATAATTTGCCAGACCATGGTATAGATACCTTCTATCGGTGGCGTTGCGAATTCCACTTTGACAGAGATTTTTTCCCCCGGCATAACATGCGCTTTAAGTGGTACGCATAATTCCTTTTTCACGTAAGAAAAGTTATCTCCGTTGATACACTCCAAATAATACTCATTCCAAATAGTCATTCCTGTATTTTGAATAATCCAGGTGTGAGAATACAAATTCCCTGCAATAATCGGGGCAGAAAGTCGAGGTATTTCTTCTATTACATTATAATTTTCACCCCGGATTGCTTTATCCTCTTCAAAATCCATTACCATGAAATGCAATCCTATTCCCAATTTATCCGGGAAAACAATCTTTCCTTTGCTATCCTTCATTTTCCAGTTCATGACATAAGTTCCCGGTTTGTCCGGTGCATAAAATGATACACTTGGAGACACTTTATCTCCCGGGTAAACAAATTTCGGAATCCGAAGAATTCTGTTTTTTTCATCTAATTCCATCATAGACTGATTACATTCATAATATCGATTCTCCCATAGAGTATCCCCTACATTTTTGATTACCCATGTATGATTTATTTTTTCTCCCGGCGATACAATGCTCATATCCGGTGGATATTCATATTGAAATAATGCAGCATCTTTTATTGCTACACCATTACTCTCCTCTTCTCCCTTAAGTTGCGCACTCTGTTCTTGATTATACAAATACTGTACGTAAATCTGATTAATTTCTTCCGGTAAAATAGCCAGTAGAACATAAAACGTCAGTACGTTCCCCCATTTTGTTTTCAACTGATTTGTCTCGTCATCAAACAAATATGATCTAAGCTTCCTCGAAATCTCGATTCCTTCTTTCTCTACAATCCGTAAAAATCTTTCATTCATAACCTTTTCGGAAATCTGACCACTCAAAAGCTCATTCGCTTTTCCTTCTATCCTCGAGATAGTCCATGGTTGTTCAAATAAAAATGTGCGTAATGATGCAATATATCGGGTTTCTCCTTTACAATTCGAAAAAAATCTGCTTCTTCGTGCTTTATCATTCCAGATTTTAAAATTGATCCATCGTATTTCCATTGGAAGAAGTTCTTCAAAAAAATCTTTTTTCGAACGGTATTTTGGGGGAACATTCCACACAGATGGATTTTCTTTACATTTGCCCGGATAAAAAATCTCATAAACTTCTTTTAAATTCATTCCGGCTGTCCCTCCTTTATTCAAGCACCATTATTTTTCAACAAATATGTTGAATATGCATATTTATTTTAACATTATAAGGTTGTATTTACATTGATTTTTGGGTTGTAAATTTTTCCAAAAAAATTCCTACAAACTGCTTAATTTCACAGTTCGTAGGAATTTCGTCTTTTATCTTTTTTTCATTGACTCTCGAGTGCGCTTCTATGATATGATGATACTATGGTCAAAAGTATAACAATTATTATTTCTGTACTTCCGGACTTCTTCCATACTTGCTTTACGGAAAAATTCCGCGAATATCAAATCATTACAAAGGAGATTTTTATCATGAGAGAAACTATTTTAGGCAATCATTTGCAAAAAATTCCTTCCATTGCAGTCGGATGCATGCGACTTTCTGAAAAATCGAAGGAGGAAATGAACCATTTCATTCACTCTGCATTGGAACAGGGCGCATATTTCTTCGATCACGCGGATATCTACGGCGGAGGTATGAGTGAGACTGTGTTCGGCGAAGCCTTTGCCGGCGATCCATCCCTGAAACGGGAAGATATTTACCTGCAGTCAAAATGCGGCATCCGGCAAGGTTGTTATGATCTCTCAAAAGAGCACATTTTGAAATCCGTCGATGGTATTTTAAAACGGCTTCAGACAGATTATCTCGATCTTCTGCTGCTTCACCGTCCGGATGCACTCGTAGAACCGGAAGAGGTTGCTGCCGCATTTGATGTTCTGTTTGAGAGCGGAAAGGTCCGCCATTTTGGTGTTTCAAACCACAAACCGATGCAGATTGCACTGTTGCAGAAGTATGTCTGCCAACCGCTCGTTGTCAACCAGGTTCAATTCAGCATTCCGGTTTCCAATCTTGTTGCAAATGGCATGGAAGTCAATATGGAAACCCCCGGTTCAATTGACCACGACGGAAGTCTGCTCGACTACTGCCGCCTCCATGATATCACCCTCCAGGCCTGGTCACCATTTCAGATGCCGGCATGGAAAGGATGCTTTCTCGGAAGTGACGAATACCCGGAGCTGAATCAAAAGCTTCATGTACTGGCTGAAAAATATAATGTCAGCGACACTACCATTGCGGCTGCGTGGATTTTACGTCACCCGGCAAATATGCAAATCATTACCGGAACTGCAAGCGAAAGCCGCCTGAAAGAAATTATCGCAGCATGTGAGATAACACTGACTCGCGAAGAATGGTATGAGCTGTACCTGGCTGCAGGGCATCCGCTTCCATAAGGATTTTCGGCATTATATTTCTGATTTTATATTCTTGCTGACTTATGCTATTACCCGCACCGTTGGTGCGGGTAATTCTATTTCCGGAATAAACAGACAGTTAGCAAACTGAAGCTGCTTTATCAGTTGGCCACGATTTTCTAAGTGCCACATAGGAAATCACAAAATTGGCAAACCAGCCAGCCGGTACGGCAAGCCAGACAAATTCGATACCAAAACGAGGTGCAAAAATCAAAGCAACTGTCAGGCGGATTGCAAGGTTTACCATATTGGCAACGAGAAACGGGCGCATGACACCAAGTCCACGGAGGACTCCATCTGTTGCCATCTTGATACCCATAAAAATGAAAAAGTAACCAAGCCATCTCATATAATCCCCGGACACCTGATATGCCAGGGCGGTTCCGTCTTTCCCCAGGAATAACGAGGAAATCTGGGTATGCAGCGTTTCAATGACTATAAAAGCAAGAACTGCAAAACATAAATCCAACACAAGTGCCGCATGATATCCTTTTTTGATACGTTCCATTTTCTTTGCGCCAAAATTCTGGGAAACATACGGTGAAACTGCATTTCCAATGGATACAAAAATCAGTGAAAAAACGTTCTCTACCCGCATCGTTGCCGAATAACCGGCAAGTGCCTGTGTACCGAATGGATTTACAACTGCCTGTACGATCATCATGCCAATTGACACTGTAGACTGCTGAAGAACAGATGGCACAGCGATCCGAAGCATGGAATGCAATTCCTTCCCATCAAACCAGTCAAAATGACTTTTATATCGACGCATCCGGCTAAAGAAAATCAAAAGTGAAAACACTGCCGAAATCCCCTGCGCAATGAGGGTTGCAAGAGCTGCACCAAATACCCCCAAACCAAGTCCGGCCACCATCCAGAGATCCATAAAAATATTCAAAATAGAAGAAAATATCAACAGTCCCAATGGAATCTTTGATTCACCGATCGAGGTAAACATCGTTGAAAGGATGTTATACATAAACAGAAACGGAAATCCCACAAAATAAACACGAAGGTACAGTACTGCTTCATCCAGTATATCAGCAGGTGTCTGTAATAAACTCATCATCGAATGGGAAAAACAAAAGCCAAATATACCCAGAAGTACGCTTAGAATCAGGAAGCTGATCAATGATGTTGACACGATTGTTTTCATTTTACTATAATCTCTGGCTCCAAAATAACGGCTCACGAGCACTCCTGCACCTACACCGGCACCCAATGCTATACAAATGAAGACATTCGTAAGTGCAGCGCAGGCACCGACTGCCGCCAGTGCAGACGAACCAACAAACTGACCTACGATAATAGAATCAGCCATATTATATACTTGTTGAAAAAAGCTGCCTAAAATCATAGGCATTGCAAAAACAGTTAATGCTTTAAGAGGCGCATCTGTAATTAAATATTCATCTTTTGACATTCTCCAGTTTCTCCTACTGTTTATTTTTTTCGTACTTCCTCAATTCCTCCAGTGCCTCTCCACCCATAGGATACAAAGTCACAATATTAAAAATCGTCATAAGTCCGATTCCCACATCACCAAGATCCCATACAATATGATAAGCCGCAATTCCTCCGATAAAGAGCATCACAAGTGCGAGGATTTTATATGCTGTCTGCCAGCACCACTTATCCCCTAAAAGATATGCCACATTTCCTCTTGCATAAAACAGGATTCCAAGAAACGTTGAAAAGCTGAAAAGGAACAACGTAACCGCAATAAAGATCACGCCAAATTTACCGAGATGATAATTCATTGCTGTCTGCAAAAGCTCCATTCCTTCCAGTCCTGCTATCATCTTTTCCGGCACAAGAAGCATGATCATCGCCGTACAGCTGCAGATCACAATTGTATCTATAAATACACCCAATGCCTGTATAAATCCTGCTTTTACAGGCGTATCACATTCTGCAGCCGCAGCTGCGCATGGTGCTGATCCCGAACCCGCTTCGTTGGAAAATAACCCTCTTTTTACACCATTCATAAGAACTGCTCCGAACCCTCCGGCTGCTGCCTGACGGATTCCAAACGCTTCCTGGATAATCCGCTCAAATACACCCGGAAGGCTTCGGATATTCAATAAGATAATGACTATCGTAATCACAAAATAACAGACTGCCATGATTGGAACCAGAATATCCAACACCTTTACTGTGGCATTTTTTCGCAGTACAATCACTGCCGCAACGGCTACCAGAATCACCGTCGTAAAAATTGGCGGAATCCCAAATGCATTTTCAAAAGAAGATGCAACCGAATTACTGATCACCTGACTGATCCCGGCCCAGCAGATAAGCCCTGAGATTGCAAAGAGCACCGCAATACAGACATGTTTCTTTGTCTTTCCTGTCCGTCTCTCTACATAATGATGCATATAATATGCCGGACCTCCGCGGTAGCCTCCGTAAAGCGGATCTTTTTCTTTATAAAGCTGTGCAAGTGTTGCCTCGATAAACGCAGTTGAAGAACCGATGATCGCTGTGATCCACATCCAGAATACCGCACCGGCACCGCCTGCGGAAACGGCAGCGACTACTCCTACCAGATTTCCCATTCCGACTCTTGTTGCAGTTGAGACGATCAGTGTCTGAAAAGTCGACAGACTGCCATCTTCCTTCTTTTTCCCGGTAAGTGCGCGAACCATATCGCCAAAAAGACGAACCGGCAAAAATCTTGTTCTGATCGTAAAATAGATTCCTGTGGGAATCAGCAAAATAATAAGCAGTGACACACCAAAAGAGGAGCCTCCCGGAAGTGGTATCCTTAAAAGATCTCCCCATAAAAATTGGTATACTGCCTGAATCCATGTAGTTAGCATTTCTCTTGTTTCCTTTTCTTTAAATTATTGTTCTCATTTATCTTATCACAAAGCTATTCTTTAAAATACAAAAAACACGGAAATATTCCGTGTTTTTTGTATTTACATCCTCTTTTTAG
Source organism: Bariatricus sp. TF06-38A (assembly GCF_027690675.1). Classification (NCBI taxonomy): domain Bacteria; kingdom Bacillati; phylum Bacillota; class Clostridia; order Lachnospirales; family Lachnospiraceae; genus Bariatricus; species Bariatricus sp. TF06-38A. The sequence continues at coordinate 54,773 of NZ_JAQFCE010000012.1, read as the reverse complement.
ATTATTCTCCCCAGCGAAGTCCTTTTCCGGCTTCTACTGCCTTATCATAAATCACTTTTGCTGCTACCAGATCCTGCGCAGCAACTCCTACAGTTTCATATACGATAATTTCTTCGTCATTTTCACGTCCTTTGATCTTTCCATTGATCACATCTCCAAGACTTCCAAGCACATCCTCTTCTGTAATGATTCCCTCTGCAATCGGAATCAGAAGATCCCCCGTCTCTGAAAGCGCCGCCTCTTTTGAATCACAGATAATCTTAGATGCTCTCGGTAAAACTGCCGGATCCAGCTCATGCTTATGGGGCTCATAAGTACCTACGCAGCTGATGGTTGCACCGGCTTTTACCTTTGTTCCGTCAAATACCGGTTTTGCGGAAGGAGTCACTGTGATAATAAGATCTGCATCTTCGATACAGTCATCTGAATCCTTGGCCGGTATGATTTTTGCACCGTATTTAGCCAGTCCCTTCTGCATTTCTTCGGCAAATGCTTTGCATCTTTCTTCATTCAGGTCAAAGATCTTTACTTCTTCCAGCTTTCTTGCTGCGAGCATTGCCTCAAGTTGAGCTGCTGCCTGTCCCCCTGTACCGATCATTGCACCTTTTTTACATTCCTTTTTTCCAAGCAGATCAAATGCTGCACCGGAAGAGGCCCCCGTACGAAGCTGTGTCACATAAGTTCCATCCAGCATCGCGATCACATATCCCGTCTTTCCGTCGATCAGCATGGTCTGCGCCGGTGATGTCATCAGATTGTTATCGATATTGTGTGGAAAAATGTTGATCACCTTCATGGCTGCTGCATCTAATTCCGGAGCATAGGCCGGCATAAACAGAAATGCGCCGTCATATTTTCCATTGATGACTGTACGAAGTGGTGTATCTACCGTACCATCGACAACCATCTTAAATGCCTGCTTATCCGCTTCGATCATATCTTTCATTGTAATTACACTTTTAATATCCTCTTTTGAAAGCAATAACATACCCGTTCTCTCCTTATCCATACCAATACTTTTATTCGTGATGATATCCGTAGTCTGCATCCAGTGCCCATGGCTGCATTGCACCGCCTTCTTCTGCCGGTCTGCAGTTCTGTGCGTAAATATTTAAAACACCCTTCTGCTGCTTAAGCGGCGGACGTACCCAGGATTTTCTTCTTTCTGCTAAGATCTCATCGGATACGAGAAGATTGACGGTTCCCCCTGCAATGTCCATCTCAATTTCATCACCATTTTCGATCAAAGCGATCACACCGCCGTCATAAGCTTCCGGAGAAACATGTCCGACGATTGCTCCGTAGTTGAATCCGGAGAAACGCGCGTCTGTGATAAGCCCGACCTTTTTATCAAGTCCAAGTCCGATCAGCGCATCGATACTAAGCATCAGCTCTTTCATACCCGGTGCTCCTTTACAGCCTTCATAGCGGATAACAAGAATGTCCCCCGCAACAATCTCACCTGCCATAATGGCTCTATATGCATCCTGATCGCATTCATACACTTTTGCCGCACCTTTGATGTATTTTACTTCTTCATATACTGCTGTCGGACGTACGATCGCCCCTGCCGGAGAAATATTTCCCCGCATGATTTTAAGTCCCGGTTCTTTTGCTACAGGATCTTCCAGCGAATGAATGACTTTATTTGGCGCGCTTTTCACAGAATCGAGGAGTTCACCCCAAGTTGTATCCCCGTAAATCGTCGGCGCATCGGTATGGATTTTACCGGCAAGCTGCTTCATGACCTGCTTTACACCGCCGGCATAATGAAAATCTACAACTGTATACGGTCCGCTTGGAATCACTGCATTGATGCAGTAAATTTCCTTCGCATACTTTTCAAAATCTGCCAGTGTAAGCTTGATACCAAGTTCATATGCGTATGCCAGGATATGCAGTACCGCATTGGTTGATCCTGCAACTGCCATATCAAACATGATCGCATTTTCCAGAACATCTTTGGTGATCAGATCTTTTGGTGTCTTTCCGGACCTGGCAAGCTGTACCATGTATTTTCCTGCTGTTCTTGCAGCACGAAGTCTTGCATTATCTGATGCCGGAATTGTAGATGTTCCCGGCATAACCAGGTTCAGCACCTCACCTAACATCTGCATCGTGTTCGCTGTTCCCATGGACGGGCAGGCACCGAATGACGGGCAGACGCTTTCTTCCATTTCAAATAACTCAGCTTCGGAAGCACCTGAGAATCTTGCCGCATCCAGATCTGCCTCTACAACTGTCTTCCCGCAGTAATTTCCGGCCTGCATTGATCCCCCGGTCACTACCAGGGCCGGAATATCCAGTCTGCATGCTGCCAGATAACATCCGGCAATGATCAGATCACAGGATGCCACACAGCAGATTGCATCGAAATTATGTATTCTGGATACAAATTCGATGGACATTGCCACGATATCTCTTCCTACCTGCTCATACTTCATCTCATCCGCACCATTTGCCACATTTCCGCAAGTAGCCGGGATTCCGAATTCTACCGGGATTCCTCCTGCTGCCCAGATTCCCTCTTTTACAGCTTCTGTCACCTGGCGAAGATGCGCAGTTCCGGGAGAACCTGCCATGTAAGAATTCGGTATTCCGATATGCGGTTTCTGACGGATATCTTCATCCGAATATCCCGCCGCCTTCATCATAACACGGCGGTGTGCCGCTTCTGTTCCGTTCCAGTAATTGTATCCCATTATTCTTCTCCTTTAATTCATGATACACTTAAACTCCTTTGAATTTCATTCCCCTGTTCTATGCTATTCCAGTTTCCGGTCATTGAAAAGTCTGTAAAACTGATATCAGACTTCACTTTTTCTTAATACATTGTTAACTCTTTGATTTGCGCTTATATTTTCATTTTTTCTTATGTTTGATTTTAAAAAAATTTATAATAAAATCCCACGGATATTGATTATCTTCCTTATATTAAGTAAGATAGTAAAAGAGCATTGTTTATCAACACCACGGGAGGTTTCATCATGTCTAAATACGATGTGATTCTTGATGTCTATGAGAATCAGAGCATCTCAAAAGCTGCTCAAAAACACAACTACACACAATCAGCTGTCAGCCAGACCATTCGCAATTATGAAAAAGAGATTGGTCTTAAGCTGTTCAAGCGTTCAAAAAACGGAATGGAAGCACTTCCCGGAACAGAACCCATCTTTGAAGAACTTATGCATATCCGCTCCGCCAATACACGGATCGATCAGATCGTCTCAAATATCAACAATCTGGACAGTGGCTTTATCCGCATCGGAACGGTGCAGAGCATTGCCTATAACTGGCTCCCCGGAGTACTGAAAAATTTTTCTGCCGAATACCCGAATATCACCTTTCGGCTCTATGTTGACGGATTTCAGAACCTGACGGAAAAGCTTCGCAAAAAAGAACTGGACTGTATCTTTGTTTCGCAATATGTCGCAAAGGATTTCCCAAATCTGCCTGTCGGCACCGACGAACTGGTTCTGGTTACTTCCCTGGACCATCCTCTTGCCGATCAGCTGACGGTATCTTTTGCCGATATTGACGGACAGGATTTTGTTCTCTCCGCCGATGATTTTGATTATGAAACCGGAAAATTATTCCGATTAAACCATATCACGCCTAACGTAAGATTTCGGATCAATGAAGACTATACTGCGATTAAAATGGTGGAACAGGGCTTTGGCATCACTGTACTTCCCAAACTTCTGCTTCATAATATTCCATTCAACGTCTGTGTCCGTTCCTTTACCGAACACTTCCGCAGGAATCTGTCCGTAGCCTATCTGGATACACCTGAACTCTCTCCTGCACTTGATAAGTTTCTTACCTTTGTCACCAAATGGGCCAAAGAGTGTAAGTTGATCTGATTTCCTGTCACACACAAAACGGTACAAAGTTCTTCTATGACTTTGTACCGTTTTGCGCGTAACTTTATTTTGTTTATTTTCTCAGACCATCTCTGAGCGCATCCAGATTATTTCTCTATAATTCCGTATTTATAACCACTTTCTTTCATTAATTCAAGGTATGGTTTCGGATCAAAATATTCCGGTGCATAGACTCCAGCTTCTTTCCAGATTCCTCTTCCGATCAGCTCCAGTGCAAGTGCTGCTCCAAATCCTGTCTGGGCGGTAACAGCCTGGGTTCCCCATCTTTCGATAGACTCCTGATTATCAAATGGCTGATACAAGAAGTATTCTTTTTCCTTTCCGTCTTTCTTTCCGATACACTGTACTCCGACCAGCATTTTTCCGGTCATCTCATCTCCGATATCTTTTGGCTGTGGTGCACAGGCTGCAACCACATCTCTTGGAACTACCTTCACATCCCCTACCTGCACCGGCTTGATACTGCGAAGTCCCAGCTTATCCAGCACCTTAAGTGCCGTGATCAGATTCTCATCAAGACTGATCTTGAAGGTTGCCTTTTTCAATCCATACTGGCTTAAGTAGCGTGCCATCGTCACAACTTCCTCATGCTCTACCTTTACCAGGGTATTTTTTCCTACTCCTTCCGGCATCTCATAGACTTCCTGCCCTGCAAATGCTTTTTCTACGATAAATCCGCCCTTCTCCTTATCATACTCAACATTCGGGTTCATTACCTCATCCAGCACGGTCCACACGTTGAATCCAAACATAATGTCATCCGGATCTGCACCCGGAACAGACAGATTTCCGCCGTCTTTTACATGAACTTCTGTTATTTCATCCAAAAGCTCTGTCGCCGCGTATTTTGCAAATACATTTACAACACCCGGATCGATTCCCATACAGATCACAGCCATATTCCCCTGCTTCTTCCAGGCTTCATGACGGTCAAAATTGTATTTTGTCATCGGTTCAGTATAGCTGTTCTCAATACCAAGTCCGTAAGCCGGATTTTCCATCGGAACCGACCAGGTTCCCATGCTTCCGTAATCTGCACCCGTTTTAAATGCAGCGTCAAAAATCATATTACTTGCAAAAGGCGGCGCTGCATCCATCACAAAATCAATCTTATGCTCCCGGATCAGTTCTGCCATTTTCTCTGTATTTGTCGCATCAATCTTAGAAGCTTCAAAACGGGAATCCCCCTTCATCATACCGACAACTTCCTCTGCCCTTTTCAGATCATAGTCGCAGACCAGCACATATTTCAGCCATTCTCCCTTTTGGTCTCTCCACTGCATTACTTTTAAAATACTTTCACCGACAGCACCGGCTCCTACAAGCATCATTCTCATCTTTTTTTCCTCCAGCTTTTCTTTTTCTTCTGTCAAATTTTATTCAAAAAATGCCCTTTCCCTTCTTCCTCGGATAATACTTCTGTATGCCACCACGTACTGCCTGCTAACAGTCTCATCTCATATTAGTGCCCATATAAAAAGGGCAGAAAAAAACAGATACACGAAAAAAATCGTTCATCTGTTTTCTCTGTCCTTTTACCAGTTGGTTCTAGCCTCGTAGGCGGTGCTTTCTTTGCACACTCTCCAAAGATTCGTCAGGTCGCCTTCCTTTTTGCCTGTCAGTTTCCACGAAAGGAAGATGTTACCTTACGCTTTGCTTCTTCGGCCCCTTGCGGTGTCTAGGACGTCCCTCATCCGACATATTCTTGATAAATTTAAGTTTACCCTTTTTTATCTGTCCGGTCAAATCTTTTATTTCTTTCCTCCGAAAATAGCCCCCATAAAACGAACATAAGTATAAACAACAAGTGCTGCTGCAATAATTGTCTCGACCAGAACTACATACTGAAGAAATGGCATTGGATGTCCCATATTTGCTGCACATGCCATAGTTTGTTTAGTTGCGATCGCACTGATAACAAATGGGAATGTGAAGGCTGCATAGCTTGGGAAGAATGGCATCTTCAGATATCCCACTGCTTTTACCAGGGCAAAAATATAAATAACCGTTGCAACTACAAACATTGCCATCAGGAAACCGTATGATTTCGGTGTTACGGACTGTACATAACCTGCAATACACAGGCTGGTCGGTGCTGCGTAGATACAGATCAGCGGTTTTGCCGGATCCGGCACTTCTTTAAACTTCACATAACGATAGGTTACAAGTACAAGAAGTACGATCAGTGTTACAAATCCAAACCAGAATGCTGCGGTTCCGATTCCAAGTTGCTCATAAGCCGGTGCTGTAACAGCCGCTACAGCAATTCCTACATATACAATATAATAGCTTGCAAATACTTTTGGCATCTGAAGTTTCAGAACAAACTTCACCGTAAAGTATATGATCAGAATGATGTGAAGAATGATTGCCAGAAGCCATATGTAATAAGCTGCCTTTCCGATAAACGGTTTTACATAAGTGCTGAGAATCATAAGTGCCATCGGAAACGTTCCTGATACGCTTGCCATGATCGGATTTCCCATATCTTCTTTCACTGCTCCCGGGAACATGATCAGCTTCAAAAGCACCAGTATCAGAAGAAATGCTGCGAATATACCGCATACATAACGGATTCCTTCTGAATAGCTCTGAAGTAGATTTCCAAGTGCTGCCGCGCCAAGCATGACTCCGCAAAGCGGAATCGGTACTTTCTTAATTACGTCTTTCATTGTTTCTTTCCCTTTCTCTCATCAAGCGGCTGTCGTTACCACTTTATTTAGATATCTGCAATTTTTCTTCTTTCGCACGGTTCATCAATTTCATCCAGATTCTTGATACCAAGCTCACGACAGACGATCTGCGCTACCTTCCATGCACAAAGTCCTGTAAAATAGATACACTGTTCTTTGTGTTCACCCTGTCCCATATTGAATTCCTTTGTAAGAACTCTGCAGCAGATTGCATTTTTACCATTTGCCTTCTTGAACCAGTCATGAAGCTCGTGCGTAAGCTCCATACATTTGATACTCTTCGGGTTGGTCGGTCCATCCTGTTCGGTACGGCCGAAGAACATTCCAAGTGCAAGAATTCCTCCGTTAAATGCACCGCAGACACATCCTGATTTTCCTGCTCCTACTGCCATTCCGGATGCCATAGCTACAACCTCTTTCGGCACATCCAGTTTGAATTCATCGCGGATCGTGCTGACCAGAGCTTCACAGCAGTAATATCCATCTTTAAAACATTTCTCTGCCTTTCTCTGCACCTCTCTTGGACTGATTTCTGTTACCCCAATATTCATTTTCAAATCCTCCTGTAAAAAATATATTTGTGCCAGCACGATTATTTGTATATTTTGCCAGCATCCATGTATTACCATTATATTCTTTTATACATTTTATTCAAATTTAATTTTTCTATAAATATTCCATTATTATAGTCATCATCTATTTCCATGGAATTGTAGACAAAAAGGCACAAACTATACTCCGCTTTTTCATGCATTCTGTATAATTTGTGACTTACCCGCAACTTTTCGTTACTACTTATCAACTTTTTTCTTATCGTGTAATCTCTCCTGAGCGTATCTTTTGCAGCCATTCCTGTACGTGTTTCCGGAAACACTGCACGCCTGTGCGATCATCAGAAATATTTTCAAATCATGAATATCCATCTATTTTCTCCCTCTTTTACTCATATTTCTATTATAACACACTTCGTTTGTTTTTCCTAACCACCCATTCAACACTTTTAACCGAAAATTAAATCCAGTTACAGTCTCCACCGGTAATTGCAAGACTCAGAAGTCCATCCATTTTCTCTACTTCTTCTTCACCGATGATCTTTTCCAGTAATTCTGCCGTGTCCAGAGCATCTTCCATGGATTCGTCTGGTCCGATCTCATAGTCGATCTCTGCCTCACATTCCGGACATGGGATCCGGTTCATTGTCTGTAAGGATAAGAAACGGTTTCCACATTTTTTACATTCATAAAATCCACACTCTTTTGTGCCATCTGGTACGTAGTACATCGTATTTTAACTTCCTCTCCACATTTTAGTTTTTATATACAAAACATTCTCTCTTTTGTATGATCTTCTACTGCCTAGTATACACTATCTGACATATAAAAGTATAGTGTTATCCAGTTCATGCCCAAGAAAAAAAAGGACCATTTCCCATTTCTCAGGGAAACAGTCCTTTCACTTATCTTCAATTATTCTTCGACTTTCACCGGATTGGTCACACTTACCTTATGATCATACCAGACTCCTTTTTTTCCGAGCAGAGCCACATCAAATTCTTTATCCAGTTCAGGAACCGGAATATCAAATCCATAAACTTCTTCTGTTGCACCGTCGCTATAGGTTACCGTATCTGTTGTAGGTTCCAGAAGTTCTGCACCATCTTTCTGTGCATCTTCGGATGTTCCTTCAAACAGGTTGACGATCTTCTTAGAAACCAGGCTGACATGGATCGTCATTTTCCCGTCTTTTACTGTGAGTGTTCCTTTTCCGTCATTCGCTTCATTTACATGAAACATTCCGCTGTCAGTCTTGAACTCTGCTGTGTAGGTTCCGTCTTCAAGCTCACACTCTGTCTGTTCCTCTGTTTCCTCTTCTTTAGCAGAAGAGCTTTCTGCTGTCTTTGCTTTCGTATCTGATGTGTCTGATTTTGCACCGCATCCGCTCATCATTCCCACTGCCATTACAGCAGATAATACCAATACTAACAGTTTCTTTTTCATCTTATAAATCCCTCTTTTTTTATTTATTCTGCATCAATTGCAGCCTGTGTATGTGCCACATAAAGCTGCTGGATCGCATCGATCTCACCAAGACCTGCAATCTGTGTATCAATACTGTCAAATACTCCGGATGCTTCAAACTGGCTCTTCCAAGAATCGTCATCATCGCCTGCCATATCGTTGTTTGCATGATCTCCTGCTACAACCATCAGTGGACGAAGGATTACTTTCTTGTATCCTGCATTTTTGAGCTTTTCAATTACTGCTTCACAAGCGGTATCTTCCGGTTCGCCTTCTACGGTTCCGATAAATACATTCTCATAACCAAGCTGTTCCATCTGTGTCTGCATCTGTGAATAGCTGATCTTTGCTGTGTGTGAAGTTCCATGTCCCATAAATACAAATGCGGTTCCCTCTTCTTTTGTCGCATCCAGGCTGTCAAATCCAGCTGTCTTTACAGCTTCTGCTGTAATTGCTTCTGCAACAGCTGCTTTATCCTCATTGATCGCTGTTTCATCCGCTCCGACTTCACCGAGAAGTGGTTCTGCAATTTTTACAGATTCAAATTTATCTTTGTAGTTTTCAACTGCTTCTGTCAGTTCATCATACTCGGCACCATGCATCAGATGTGTCGGCTGTACGACCAGGTTCTTAACCCCGTTGTCGACTGCTCTTTCCAGTGCCTGATCCATATTGTCGATCTTCTCATCATCACGGGCCTGTACATGGTTGATGATGATCTGTGCTGTAAATGCTCTTCTTACAGACCAATCCGGATATGCTGCCTGAAGTGCTTTTTCCACACCACCGATATCCTCTGCACGGCTGTCATTAAAAGATGTACCAAAGCTTACAACCAGAATTTCATTTTCTCCGATGTTATCTTCGTTCAGCGGATCATCTTTCGATGCATCGCCTGTATCCCTTCCAAAATAATCCGGATCAGCGTTCTCGCCTTCTACCAGTTCTTTCTGTGCATCAGTAAGCTTATCCCAGGCTTCTTTTGCAGCCTTACACTGTTCATCTGTCTTGTCTGTTCTTTCCTGCACATAAATGTCATCGATCAGCTTTGCCACTTTGTCTGCTGCCTCCTGATCGCTGTCTTCGGATGTTTCTTCTGTCTTTGTAGAAGAAGTGTCCTCTGTCTTCTTGCTTCCACATCCAGTCATCATAGACACCGTAAGTGCTGTTGCCAGTAATGCTACTAATACTCGTTTCTTCATCTTGATCCTCCCTGACTTTTTTGTCATACTTTCAGGAATCGGAATGATATTCATTACACTTTACAGCATATTTTTTGTAAACAAAAAAATCCCCCGTATCTAAATTTAACGAGGGCGTACAAAAAAGAAACTGACATTTTGCCCTCGCAAAATCAGTCTGAAGTTTCTATCTTTCGTACTGCCAGTTACTCGTGGCATGAACTTTCCGTTCCTGTACTGCGAAAGGCAGGTCTCCCGACTGATTGCTCAGACGCTTGTGGCTTTCCTTCCCGGTCTCCCAGTGGTATGACAGCCTAAGCTTGCAAATTACGGTGACGAGTTCATACAGGACTTGCACCTGTTTCCCTTTTCACCAATCCAGACATTCCGTCTGATTGACACCTTACGCATCTGTATTTATTTTTCTAAACAAGCCTATTCTAGCACAGGCGTATGAATAGTGTCAAGAAAGGCTTGTCTGCTTCAGCACCGGCATCCGGAAAATCTGCACGATCAGCGGAATCACCATAACAAACCACACAATCGGCTCCGCAATGATAACCCCCGTGTATCCAAGATGTGGAACCAGTGTAAATGCGATCACAATTTTTCCAAGCATCTCAAGTGTACTTGATACGATCGGTGTAATATGGTCATCCAGTCCCTGCATGGCATTTCGCACAATGCAGATTACTGCTGTTACATAATAAAACAATGTATCAAATTTCAGATATCTGGTCGCATTTAAGATCACATTTTCATTATGTGTACCTGTTACCAGATAGACCAGTTTATCTCCAATCGTGTAGCTTGCCACGATCACAAGTGTACACCAGATACAAGTATAGAAAATCGCAAGCCAGATCCCTTTTTTGATCCGGTCGATCTTTCCTGCTCCAAGGTTCTGTCCACAGTAGGTCGCCATCGTATTTCCAAATACTGTAAACATAATCATGAACATTTCAGTCAGCTTCCGGGCTGCTGTCTGTGCTACGATATAATCATTCCCAAGTTTATTGATCGCTGTCTGAAGCGTCAGGGAACCGATATTGATCAGAGAGCTCATGAATCCCATGGACATTCCCGCACCCAGCATATTTTTCACCATAACCGGATTCGGATCTTTGAAATCTTCCCGGCTAAGTCTTAACAGTTCATATCTCTTTACCATATAAATCCAGCACACAACAAACGCGATTGCCTGTGCCAGTACCGTTGCGATCGCAGCTCCCCGCACTCCGCTTTTCAGCACTACGACAAAAAGCAGATCCCCAACAATATTCAGTGCAACTGAGATTGCCAGGATCACAAGTGGCGTCACGGTATCTCCGAGTGACCGGAGTGCAGCCGCGCAGGCATCATAGAGAAATGTCGCCACAAGCCCTGCAATGATCACGAAAATATAGCTTTTTGCCGTTGCCATCAGATCTGACGGAACATTCAGTATATTTAAGATCGGCTGTAAAAATAACAATCCGAACACCGTAAAAAATATTGCAATTCCTGTACCCATGGTCAGCGACATTGCGAATGATTTCTTCACATTTTTATAATCCTTTGCACCGAATTTCTGTGCAATAATAATCGCGAATCCCCCCGAAAGTCCCTGCAAGAATCCAATGATCAGATTACTTAAGGTTGTGGTCGCGCCGACAGCCGCCAGCGCATCCTCTCCCAGGAAAGTTCCGACAATTCTGGTATCCACAAGACTGTATGTAAGCTGCAGAAGATTTGCGAAAAAGATCGGCAGCGCAAAAGCCAGTATCAGTGTGGATGGTTTTCCTTTTGTTAGATCTTTCATATTTTAAATTTCATCCTGTCTAATTTTTCTTGTCCATCAATCCGAACTGTATCGTAACGCAGGTCGCAATGATCAGTCCAAACATATAGAACGAATATTTCAGTACATTAAGCGGTGATACATCAGCAAGTGCCGTAATCATCAGCATACCACCATCATGTGGCATCAGTGCAATAAATGCGCAGGCAAAGATATCCACCAGACTGGCAAGTCTCTTCGGTGCGATCTTATATTTTTCCCCGATTTCTTTTGCGATCGGACAGGTAACAATGATTGCGATCGTATTATTTACCATAGCTGCGGAAAGGATACCTGACATCAGTCCGATTCCATATTCCGCACCACGTCTGCTCTTGATCTTGCTGCTGATCGCGCCCACCAGCCATTCAACACCGCCATATTCACGTACAAGACCGATGATACCGGATACAAGAATGGCAACGATACTGATGCTGAACATATCACTCATACCACTTCCAATTGCCTGGATCCATTCAAAAAATCCACAACTTCCAACACAAAGTCCAATGATACCGGATGCAAGTATTCCTACAAAAAGGACTACTGCAACATTAACTCCCATAAGTGCCGCAATTAGAACAATAAAATAAGGAAGGACTTCGATGATACTATAGCTTCCTGCTTCGATTGCTCCGCTTCCGACTCCGCCAAAAATCGAGTACAGGATCATTGCCACAATTGCCGCCGGAAGAGCAATGAAAAAGTTCATTTTAAATTTGTCTTTCATCTCAGAACCACATCCTTCTGCTGCAGAAATGGTTGTATCTGAAATCATGGAAAGGTTATCTCCAAAATAAGATCCCCCGATCACTGCCGCACCGACTACCGCAACATTTAAATGCGCTCCCTGTGCCACATTGATCGCAATCGGAGCCATCGCTGCAATCGTTCCCATGGATGTTCCGATCGATGTAGAAATAAAGCAGCACATCAAAAATACACCCGGAACCAAAAGTTTCACCGGAATAAAATGCAGACAGAGATTCACAACCGAATCTTTTCCGCCCATTGCCGCTGCTGCTCCCTGGAATCCACCAGCCATCAGGTAGATCAGAACGATCATCATAACTCCTGAATTTCCCATGCTCGTTGTCATAATATTCAGCTTATCCTGTACACCAATGCCACGGTTAAGGAGAAGTGCTACCGCACACCCTGCAAGAAGCGCGACGTGACGCGGGAACTTTCCGAACGGTTCGTCTGCTCCAAGCAGGGTAAATGTAATCCCGCACCCTACATAACATACCAGAAATACGATCAGTGGAAGAAATGCCACTGCCCCCATATTTTTCTTTTGTCTGTCCATCTTTTTCCCCTCTCAATCCTCTTTTTATATTATTTTGCTGCCAGATGCTTATCCAGTGCATCTTTAAGCTGTGTCAGTGCCTGTTCCAGAGTCACACGCGGGCAGGCAACATTGAATCTCTCGAACTGAGCGGTCTCCGGTCCGAAGATGATTCCGGAATCCAGCCACAATTTTGCCTCCTCCAGCATCAGGTGCTCCAGCTCTTCATTGCTAAGTCCATATCCGGAAAAATCAACCCATACCAGATAGGTTCCTTCCGGCTCTACCATCTTCGCTTTCGGGAAATTCTCTTTCACGAACTTGCTCATATATTTTACATTTTCATAAATATACTGCACCAGTTCATCTACCCACTCAGCACCTTTGGTGTAACATACCTTGACTGCAAGCTGTCCCATCAGACTTCCCTGGCTGTAAGCTGCCTGTGTATTCGCCCACTGGTATTTTTTCCGCAGCTCTTCATTTGGAATGATGATATTTGCCGGCTGAAATCCTGCTACATTGAATGTCTTTCCAGGGGAGCTGTAAAGCGCAAGGATCTGACGGTACTTTTCGTCCAGATTCATGCAGCTTGTGAACGTATGTCCCGGGAAAATGAAATCACAGTGCATCTCGTCCACCATCCAGGTCACGTTGTATTTCAGACAGATTTCTGCAACTCTTTCCAGTTCTTCTCTTGTCCAGACCCTGCCGACCGGATTGTGCGGATTACAGAAGATCAGCGCTTTTACGCCTTCCTCCTGAATCATTTTTTCCATCTTTTCAAAATCAATTGAATAATGATTATTCTCATAGCGAAGCTGGCAGTTCACCAGTCTTCTTCCGTCATTCTTTATTACTTCACTGAATGGATAGTAAACCGGCTGCATAACCATCATGGCATCTCCCTTTTCGGTAAATGCTCTTACGCTTGTTCCGAGTGCATAGACGATTCCGGCTCCAAGTGTTACCCAGTCCGGCTCGATTGTATAACCATAGCGGGTTGAGAACCAGTGGTTCATCGCTGCAAAATATTCATCCAGTGGATCGGTATAACCAAAGATTCCATGATCGATCCTCTTGTGAAATTCATCCAAAATCTCATCCGGCAGACGGAAATCCATGTCTGCCACCCAGAGCGGAAGCAGATCATCTCTTCCCTTTCGTTTCATTCCAAAATCATATTTCAAACAATCCGTTCCATGTCTGTCAATTACTTCATCAAAATTGTATTTTCCCATCTTATGCCTTCCTCCTTTTCGCAAAATTCTCTCGTTTTTTATACCTCTTTTTGTTAGACATGTCAATGTTTTTTCTATGGAAGTATAAAATAGAATGTACACTGACCCAATAAAAATAGCTGTGGATTGAACCGACTTCCAATCGTTAGAATTTAGGTCTAACTTTTGGGGCAGGTTTCATCCACAGCCATTTTTCCTTATGATTCTTTTATTTTATCGTATGCAAATATATGCCATATACACTGCATACATTCCAAGCATCGTAGCGCCTTCTCTTCGGTCGATCATTTTTGAAGTCCATGCAAACACCAGAACAACAAGACTCATCGCAATCAGTACAACCGTATCAATGATATTATCGGTAAGAAATTTCACTGGACTGATGGCAGCTGCAACTCCAAGTACCAACAGGATATTGAAAATATTAGAACCGATCACATTTCCGAGTGCCATATCCACTTCATTCTTTCTTGCCGCAACAATCGATGTTACAAGCTCCGGAAGACTGGTTCCCATCGCAACGATGGTAAGTCCGATAAGTGTCTGACTGAGTCCGAATGCGCTTGCAAGTGCTGAAGCACTGTCTACAACAAAATCACCGCCAAACTTGATTGCGATCATGCCGCCAACAATAAATAACGCACATTTCCAAAGTGGCAGGATCTGAATTTCTTCGTCTACTAATTCTCCCTCTTCGAGCATCATCTGACTTTCCTTGTGTGCTGCTCTTGCTTTCTTGGCAGAACCAATCATCCAAATCAGATAAGCTGCAAAAATAAGGAGAAATACACCGCCATCTAAATGTCCTAAAAGCATCCCGACATATCCAAGCACCATCAGCAAGGCCGCACAGATAATTGATAATGGAAACTCTTTTTTCAATGTATCTTTTTTTATCGTAAGAGGTGCAAATAACGCACAGGCTCCACAAACAACCATCAAGTTGAAAATATTCGATCCGACAACATTACTTACCGCAAGTGAGTTATTCCCTGTCAGGGATGCCGTTACACTGACCGCACATTCCGGAAGGCTGGTTCCCATTGCAACGATGGTCATACCGATGATCATCGATGGAACATGAAGCTGCTTCGCAACAGAAGAACTTCCTTCTACAAAATAATCTGCTCCTTTCATCAATAGAGCAAACCCTATAATTAAAATAATGATTGATTTTATAAGTGCCATGACCAAAACCTCTCTTTTAAATACTTCCTACCAAATTGCAACTTCCACTATAAAACAAGAAAATTTGGCTGTCAACTCTAAAGGCAGGGATTCGTGATATTTCACAAATACCTGCCTTTTACTTGTTCTACCGAATAAAATTTGTCGGAATCTTTGCTTCTTTTTCCGGAAGTCCAAACTGCTCTTTTCCAAGTGCAATACTCTTCATAAGGAAAGTCATATTTCTTGCAAGTGTACGCATCGTCTGCCTTCCTTCCTCATCCTTTTCGGCCTCTCCCGGTGCTGCCCCATGGATGCTGTTCCAGTACTGGCTGGATGCAACCGGCATTCCGGAAATGGTAAAATATTTGTTCAGCTCATCAAATGTCGCAGAACATCCGCCACGTCTTGCACAGGCAACGCTTGCTCCCACTTTCATCGTTTTATCAAAATGACTGCTGTAGAACAGTCTGTCAAGACAGGCGATCAGAGTTGCATTTGCAGACGCATAGTACACCGGACTTGCGATTACAAGACCATCTGCTTCTTCAAACTTCGGAGCTAGTTCATTGACCACATCGTCAAAGACACATTTGCCTTTTTCATAGCAGGAACCACAGGCGATACAGCCACGAACTGCTTTGTTACCGATAACAACTGTCTCAACTTCTACTCCGTTTTCTTTGAAAATATTCTCCATCTCTTTTAATGCAATGGCTGTGTTTCCGTTTGCTTTCGGGCTTCCGTTGATCATAAGTACTTTTAAATTTTCTTTCATGATAATGATTCTCCTTTTCTGACAATTTACTACTTCTATTCTATCACTTTTTTTTGGTTTTGCAGAAAATGTTGTCAGGCGAATAAGAAAATAAAACGGGACAAATCCAATTGTTGTGCAATGGAGAGAAGACTCAGAAATTGTGGAAGCCTTTGCTGACACAATTTTCACTCTCAGAGGCTTCTCGGAATGCCCTGCGCAACGGATTTGTCCCGTTTTATTTTCTTATTCGCCGTCAATCCTGACAACGTTTACTTTCCTTCCCCTTCCGGGAAAATAATCTTATTTACGAAGAAGAATACCACCATCGATACCCCTCCATTCAACACTGTCGTTCCAATATTGTATAACCATCCCGGCACAAACATCCCGGCTACCGCAACCCAGATACAGTTGATCGAGTTTACGATACAGGTAACAATACAGAATGCGATCAGATACCAGAATGCCTGATACCATACTTTTCCTTTACTGCGGAATACAAAATTTCGCTGGATCGGAAAGTTAATACACTCTCCGACTACCATCGCGATCATGTACGCACAAAAATAAGGAAGTCCGCCATGTGCGGCGTCATATCCGATGATGTTCCACTTGAAAGTCTCACCGAATAAAGTAATGTCAATTCCCGGAAATCCGAAATCTACTTTTGGAAGTCCTGCAAATGCCAACGGCAGGAACAACAAGAGTAAATATTTGAGCACTGTGATCAGGTTGCTGACGATCACGAACAGACCGCCCTCCCGGATCCATTTGGAGGCTCCGGGATGCTTGTCTGCGAAGTGCTGCCATGAAATTTTAATACTGTCTATCATATGCAGTCCTCTTTCATACATTCTTATTTTTTCTTTTTCGCAAGCTTTTCCTGTTTCTTCTTTTCATAATAGCCTTCTGCTTTTAAAATTTTTCTCTTTTTCACATCTTTCCAAAGAGCATAAGCCATCCAGAGAATTAAAACAGCAGCCAGAACATAAAGTACCTTTACGATCTTCTGAACCAGATTCGTCTGCTTTGTAATCGTCGGTCTTAATATATCCGTATTTCCTGTTTTTTCTGCATAATTCATGTTTGTCACACGAGCATTCAAATAAGTATAGATAATATGTTTTGCCGTTTCACGAAGTGCTTTCTGATAAGAAGCCGACTCTGTTTCTCCATTGATCGGACTCATCATATTCATCCAGATATCTCCACCTGCACGAAGCATCTGTCCACCGTTCATATATTCTGCATGGTCAGAAAAATCTGTGACAACCGTTCCTTTGAATCCCCATTCATCACGAAGAATTCCAGTCAAAAGTGCTTCACTTCCGCCAGCCCATACAGCTCCGATACGATTATAAGAAGTCATAAGTCCGGTTGCGCCATAATCTTCAACCAGGATTCTGAATGGCTTCAGATAAACCTCACGTAATGCCTGCTCTGGCATCCACAGATATACAGAATCACGGTAAATTCCGGACTCTCCATCATTACAGATAAAGTGTTTTATATACACATACATACCTGCACTCATAACACCTTTTACTTCATTTCCGGACATCAAGCCAGAAAGTATTGAATCCTCTGAAAAATATTCATAGTTTCTACCATTAAGTGGAGAACGATGGATATTAACGGATGGACCATATAAACCATCATATCCAAAGGCTGCTCCTTCCTGTCCCATCTGTAAGCCCTGATTAAATGCCAGATCTTTATTCCATGTCTGTGCCAGTACTGTTGCATTTGCGAAACCAGTTCCTGATGCATTCATTCCCTGTGTAAACGATCCAACCTGGTTCGGTCCGTCAAAATCCAACGCAATTGGCTTTCCAACACTTTCAAATGCCCCTGTATTTACATATGCATAATTTACAGCTGTCTGCATTTCTTTGATTGTCAACTGATCCAATACATCTTCCCACTTTGGATCATCATAATCAGATCCAAGTTCTATTCCAAGTTCTGTAAGCTTACCGTTTTCTTCTACCTTCAGATTATTCTTTGCACCTGTTGTGATCGGCTCATCATTTTCATCGATCCAGTCATTTGCCATCTCATCGGTATACAGATTCAGTTTTTTGACATTTTCTGCCATTTCCCTTGTTTTGATATTTTCTTTTGGATATGTTCCTGCAAAATCCGAACGTGTTAAATATATAATTCCTGATTCACTTTCCGAGCCATCCAGACTGACTCCGTCTACTGCGTCTGCACCGGTAAATTTATTCAATACCGTATTTCCGGTTGTTCCGTCTTCCTGATATTGAATGTTATCCTTAAGATCAATATTAAACTGATTTTTTACAGTATGGGAATCTGTTCTGATAGAAAAAGTATAGGTACCCTCATCCAGCTCATACCCCGCAAAACCATTCTTATTATTATCATAAGCATCATAATTTGCCATATCCTCTGCTGATACAGTTACAACAACTTCTTCTGATTCTCCCGGTCCAAGTAATTTTGTTTTTGCATAATCACCAAGCTCTACCGCGCTTTTTTCGATTCCGCCCTTCTCATATGGAGCTGTATAATAGAATTCTACAACATCTTTTCCTACTTTATCTCCTGTATTTGTCACTTTTACTGTAGCCGATACTGATCCATCTTTAGCTATCTCTACGCTGTGATCTTTCAGCTCCCAGTCAAAAGTTGTATAAGAAAGACCATATCCAAACGGATACTGTACAACCCCTTCGTATCCTTTTCCATGATCATTCTCTACTTGGTTCCAATAGCCTTCTGCATCTGCAGTTTCATACCATTTGTATCCAACATAAATTCCTTCTGCATAATCTACATAGGATACCTGATCATACTGAAATTCTTCTCCAAGGTTGCCATTACTGGTTCCATTATACGGATAAAGTCCTTTTCCATTAGAATAACTTCCTACACCATTTTCCCCAGCATTTGCATAACTGGCTGCTGTATTAAAATCATAAGCCCATGTATCCGCCGTATGTCCACTCGGGTTTACATCTCCCCACAGGATTTCCGGCAGTACACTCGCTGCATACTGTCCTGTATATCCGGCGAGCAGGCATGCATCAATTCCATCAATCGTTTCAATCTGTCCAAGCGTCATTACATTTCCGGTATTTAACACAACAATCACATGTTCAAAATTCGCTCCTGCATAAGTAAGTAATGCTTCTTCTTCCGTTGATAAATCCAAAAAAGTTCTGGTATCGTCTACAACAACTTCTCCATCCTTTTTATTGATCTTATACTGCTTCTGCGGATTATCATTAGTCTCACCAGTCGGGCGACCAATTACAACAATTGCTGTATCTGAATAATCCTTTGCATTTTGCAATAATTCTTCTGTATAGGATTCTCCATCATTGATATCCGGCTCATATAGACGGCTGAAATCTTTCGGCCAGCTTGACAGTGCATTTTTGTACTCTCTTTCACCACAGAAATCCTGATACATTTTTTCCAGTTCTTCATTATATTCAATTCCATAATTTTTAAGCGCTGTAAGAATTGTTTCATCAGTACTTATAATCTGGCCAGATCCAGAGCCACCTCCAAGCCACTGTGTAGAAGCCCAGCCAAATACATTGACCTTGTTTACATCTTTCGCTAATGGCAATGTTTCATTTTCATTTTTCAGAAGTACTGCTCCTTCCCGTTCGATATCCATAGACAAATCTTTCCCTTGATTTAAGATATCCTGCGTCTTTTTTTCTGTAATATCAATATCCATATCACCCATAAATCCCTGGAGCATTCCATTAAAAGGCGTTGTAATCTGTGGAATTACAATAGCTGCTCCCAGGAAAATCACTCCAAATACCATTCCAAAAGAATGTCTCACAAAATGCGGTTTTCTTTTTCTTTCCGCTTTTCGCTGTTTTCTTTCTTCTTTCGTTTTCATAACCTCTTTCCTCCGTTTTATTTATCTTATGTTCCTATCCTATCACATCATTTCTCCCCTGGTAAAAATCTGCATAATCTGCACTTT
Organism: Bariatricus sp. TF06-38A; assembly: GCF_027690675.1. Lineage (NCBI taxonomy): Bacteria > Bacillati > Bacillota > Clostridia > Lachnospirales > Lachnospiraceae > Bariatricus > Bariatricus sp. TF06-38A. The sequence continues at coordinate 34,746 of NZ_JAQFCE010000012.1, read as the reverse complement.
TTCCGCACAAACGGTTTCTGTGCTATAACTTTTCCATAAAATAAGCGCCATGTTTTTATGCATTTTCACATAACCATGACGCTTTTTTACAAAATCTTTTTTAATTCTCTTTTTTATTTTCTTTCATCGGAATCAGAATTTTCAGGTCAAACCAATGATCCTTCGTATCAATACTGACCGCACCTTCATATTTATTGACCGTATACTTAATACTCTTCAGTCCATATCCATGAGATGATTTTTCTTTTTTGGTTGTGATCAGCGAACCTTCTTTATACTGCAATTCCTCTTCATAATAATTCTCAAACCGGAGAATCAGAAAACTTTTCTGCCTTGATACCGTCACATGAATCAGGCGTTTCTCCTTTTCCGGGATCTTCATTTCGCACTCGATCGCATTGTCAAGTGCATTCCCGAAAATGCTGCAGATGTCCATGACATCCATAAAATCCAGAAGTGTTCCGTCTGCCACGCAGGTAAATGTGATTCCATGCTTGTTACAGTACAGGCTTTTCGTTGTAAGTACCGTATCCAGAACTTTATTTCCCGTCTTATTCTGCGCTTCATACTGGCGGATTTCCTCCTCCATCCGGTTCAGGAATTCTTCTCTCTTCTTCGGGTCTTCCTCACTTCTGAGCACTGCGATCTGGTGTTTCAGATCATGATATTTGTAATTGATCAGATCAATACTCTCCCTGGACTGCTTATACTGCACATACTGGTTCTGAAGGACATTCTGCACTGCTTCCAACTCCTTTTTCACACGCAGTTCCCCACACTGGATCAGATGCGCATACAGAATCGCAATTCCTCCGATATCGACTAAAGTTCGGATATTTCCGATTTCAAAAGAATACGTTCCGGAAAATGGTGTATTACTTGTCAGAAAACTCAAATTACTCACTGCAAATACCGCAATAGCAATCAGCTGTGCAGAAAATAATTCTTTCGGACTGATATTCATTTTCCCGTCTTTCGGCAGATGTGTCTGCATGATTTTCAGCAAAACAAATGCAATGCATCCATAAATTCCAATCAACAGTAATGCCCGGATCCAAAGTGCCGGCATCTGTCCCTTCCAGATAAAACACACGACCTGCCATTCGATTGATGCCAAGAACTCCGCCACTACAAACGCGATCATCCCAAAGTAAATTGCATCTGTACTGCCAACATCACAGCATCCATAAATAAATCCGATCATCAAAATTACCGCAATGACCATACACGGAATCCAGAAATAAATCATCAGATTCCCTGTCACAACAAGGAACACACTCTGAACCACCAGTGCCCCTGCCATCAGTAACACCATCTTTCGCTTATCTATTCTTTTTTTCAATGGCAGGATGAAGATCATACATGCCAGCCACTCCGCAAGTGCCGTATAAAACCGTGGGATATCCGGCATTATTGTATCCATCATTTTACAACCTCTCCCCAGTATTTTGTCAGTTCTTCCATAAATTCCTTTTTACGGGCACGGCTCAGTACCAGCTGTTCTCCCTTTACAGTCGCACATCCATCCTGGATTCCGTCCACATGCTGCAGGTTGATCAGATAGCCTTTATTTCCACGGCAAAAATTCATCCCCTTCAGCTTTTCTTCCATTTCCTTCATCGTTCCGCTGGTCTCATAATCTCCCAGGATCGTATGCAGGATCAGGGTATGTCCCTGACTTTCGATATAATAAATATTGGCGACGTTGACGCGCACCGCACCGCCTTTGATATTCACCATGATCACTTTCTGTTCTCTCTTTTTCATACGTCCGATTGCCCGGTTCAGTCGCTGGGAAAAGGCAAAATAGGAAACCGGCTTCAACACGTAATCCAGGGCATCCACTGCATATCCACGGATCGCATACTGTGCCATGTTCGTGATAAAAATAATGACAACCTCGGTATCCATCTTGCGGATTTCTTCTGCCGCAGACATACCATCCATGAATTTCATTTCCACATCCATCAGGATCAGATCGTACTGTGACTGATATTTGTGTACGATCTGGTCTCCGTCGGTATAAACCGTGATATCAAATAATTCTCCGTTTTCTTTTTCATACTGATGCAGAAACTCCTGCAGCTGCTGCGCATACAGCACTTCGTCTTCTACGATCGCAATCTTTATCATTGGTTTCCCTGCTCCTTTCTCATCGTACACGCCAAAGGGGGACTTGCACTTAAAATTATTTTAGTACAAGTCCCTGCTTATTTCTACTTTTTTCTTTTAGTCTCTCTTTATTGCAGCCCGGATCAGATGTCCCGTTCCTTTGATCCGGTGTCCGTTCGCCATTTCGGTCAGCGCCTCTGCCATTTCCATCGTCACAAATCCGCCGGTCATCTTTGCATATCCACGGATCGGCATATTGTAATTAAACAGTACATTTAAATTCGGTTTGCCTTGCCATTCGCTGATCTTCAAAAGGACTCTCAGTACACCATAGAAAAGCTTTCCAAAAATTCCTTTTCCGTAATACAGCTGACACACGGCATCATTCATCTGGATCTCACCGCTCCAGCTTCCATCCGGGATCTCCCTTCCGTAAAGGCGGGTAAATTCTTCATCTGAAATTTCTTTGATCTGTCCGCTGAAATATTCCGGCATTTCTTCTTTTTTATAGGCTCCGTTTTCTACGGTTCCCTCTACTTCTAAAGTGCCTTCCAGAAGCATATGTTCTGCATTTTCACCGATCATGATCTGATACATTCCGGATTCGGTTTCCCAGCTGTCTGTTCTGGTATCATAAAACCGGAAGCTCTTATCATCGAATAAAATCCAGACCTCTTTTTCCTCTCCCGGTTCCATATATACTCTCTGGAATCCCTTCAGTTCACGAACCGGACGAAAAACAGTATCGGATTTTTTACCGACATAAAGCTGTGCAATCTCAGTTCCTGCCACATTTCCTGTATTTTTAACAGTAAATTTCACACCATCAGAATAGACCTTCAAATTGCTATACTCAAATGTAGTATAGCTAAGTCCAAATCCAAATGGGAAACGTGTCATTTTTCCAACCGTTGTGTAGTAACGATATCCGACATAAAGGGATTCTCTGTACTCACTGCTGCGTTCTTTGCTTGGGTAATAAGCATACGCCGGTGTGTCTTTATAATAAAGTGGATATGTCTCATTCAGCTTTCCGGATGGATTTACCTTGCCGGTCAGTACATTCATCATTGCGGAAGCGCCTGCCTGTCCACCAAGATATCCGTGCACGATTCCTTTTACATAAGAATACCAAGGCATCTCAACTGCAGAACCTGCGGAAAGCACAACGATCACATTGGAATTAACCGTTGTCAGCTCGTCCAGAAGGGTATCCTGTGCATACGGCATATCCATATGGGTACGGTCCAGTCCTTCCGACTCACTGATCTCATCCAGACCGCCGAAGAAAAGAACCACATCTGCTTTTCTTGCCGCTTCGATTGCCGATTTCATCAGCTGCTTATTTGGCTTTCTGTTGCGGACATATCCCTGTTCATATGCAACCATATCCAGTCCGCTATCACCGATCACATCCAGAATCGCCTCTGGCTGTATGGTCGGATTTACAAGGGAAGATCCTGCTCCCTGATATCTTGGTGTCTTTGCAAAATCACCGATCACTGCTACCTTTGTTCCTGGTTTTAACGGCAGGATCTGATCCTCATTTTTCAGGAGAACAATGCTTTCTTCCGCAGCCTTTCTTGCAAGTTTGTGATGTGCCTCTACATCAAACTGCTTTCCTTTTGCATCCTCGGTTGCCTGATGGGTTACGAAAATCACATTTAACAGCTCATCCAGTCTCTGATCCAGTACGGACTCTTCCAGATCTCCGTTCTCCACTGCACGGATAATATCACGCATACCGGATTTTCCGGTTCCCGGCATTTCCAGATGGCTTCCGTTCTTTACACCCAGCGCATGATCGTTGCTTCCACCCCAGTCAGAAACTACAAAGCCATCAAATCCCCATTCATCCACAAGGATTTCCTGTAGCATATGGCTGTTTTCATTTGCATAAATACCATTCACTTCATTATAAGAAGACATGATCGATTTTGATTTTCCTTCTTTGACTGCAATCTCAAATCCGGTGGTATAGATTTCACGGAATGTTCTTTCATCAACTACAGAATTATTCGCCATACGGCGAAGCTCCTGGCTGTTCGCTGCAAAATGCTTCGGACATGCCGCAATTCCCTTGCTCTGGATTCCACGCACATAGGCTGCTGCCATTTTCCCTGCGTGGTACGGATCTTCTGAAAAATATTCAAAGTTTCTTCCGCACAGCGGACTTCTCTTGATATTCAGTCCAGGGCCAAGAATTACATTGACTCCCATAGTGACCGCTTCTTCTGCAAGCGCCTCACCGATTTCTTCGCCAAGTGCTTCATCCCAGCTGTTTGCCACGCCTGCTGCCGTCGGAAAACAGGTTGCCGGAAGACTGGCGTTAAGTCCTAAATGATCCCCTGCACCCGCCTGTCTTCTCAGTCCGTGAGGTCCGTCCGACATCGTCATCGATGGAATTCCATATTTTTCAAAATCTACCGTCTCCCATGTATTTTTACCTGACATCATCCGTGCTTTTTCTGCTAATGTCATTTGTTTTATGATATTCTCATACTTCATTTTCATTTTGAAACCACCTTATTTATTCTATCTCTGTTTCTTTTCCTGCTGAAAATAGCATAACACAGAAAGCAGGCTGTAAAAGCCTGCTTGCATAAATGGTTGAAAATTCTTCACGAACTGCATTTTTAATTACATTTTTCAGTTATAACTTTTTTATATTTTGCTTTACTGCGCAGTTGAAAAATGATAATATTTATCAACATAATACATTTAACCGGGAAGTCGGGGGACGTGCTGCACCCGCTCCGAGCCTGTCGGAGGTGGTGCTAATGAGTACATATGAAGAATTACAACTCATCGTATCCGTTGCGGTACTTATTGTTGCAATACTTAATTATACATATAAAAAGTAGCCGTCCTAAACTTTTGGCGAGTTGACGACTACTTTCTAAACTAGATTATTTTCGCCGGAGTGGGTAAATTGCGGTTACCTTCCAACTTTCCTGTTAAGTGTATTATAAAGCACATATATAAATTTGTCAAATACACAAAAATAGTGCAATAGCAATGCTACTACACTATACACTAAAGTGGAGAATACGAGATTCGAACTCGTGACCTCCTGCTTGCAAGGCAGGCGCTCTCCCAACTGAGCTAATCCCCCATATGACGTTTGCGACTTAATTAAAATATCACAAACGTCCATCTTTGTCAACTGTATCTGCTGATTTTATAACAGATCCGTATTCGTTATAAAACAATACGTTAATTAAACATTCTTCTTTTCCGCATTTTTATATGCCGTCTCATAGAACAATTCCTGTGAATCCAACTTATCTTCATTATTGATATCACGATCTACATAATCGCCATCTGCAGTCAGCTCTTTTCCTTTTTCGTCATCCTTCATCATGGTATCAAACATCCAGTCCAGTCTTTCACGCAGCTTGTCATCCAGAACCGGAGCAGCAACCTCTACACGACGAAGCGTATTTCTTGTCATATAATCAGCCGATGCAATATACACTTTTTCTCTGTCCGGCGTTCCGAAACGATAAATGCGGGAATGCTCCAGAAATCTTCCGACAATGCTGATTACTTTAATATTTTCTGTATATCCTTTGATTCCTGGAATCATACAGCAGATTCCACGGACGATCATTTCAATCTTCACACCCGCCTGAGATGCTTCCACAAGCTTCTCAATAATCACTTTATCAGTCAGTGAATTGATCTTGATTCCGACATAAGCGTCTTCCCCATTCTTAGCATGACAGATTTCTTCATCGATCATATCAAGGACTTTGTTCTGAAGACATTTCGGCGCAACAAGCAGGATGTGTGTTTCCTCAATCGTCTCACCTCGCATCAGGCAGGCAAATACTTCTGCTGCCTCTTTTCCGATTTCCTGCTTTGCAGTAATCAGCGACAGGTCTGTATATAATGTTGAAGTCTTTTCATTATAGTTACCCGTTCCAATCTGTGTGATATATTCAAGACCTTTTTCCGTTTTTCTTGTTATAAGGCAAAGTTTGGAATGTACTTTGAGACCACTCAGTCCATAAATGACACGACAGCCTGCTTCTTCCAGCTTTCTGGAATATTCAATGTTACTTTCTTCATCAAATCTTGCACGGAGTTCAACAAGTACCACAACTTCTTTGCCATTTTCCGCTGCCTCAACCAAAGCATCTACGATCTGGCTTCGAACTGCCAGACGGTACAAGGTCATCTTGATGGACACTACAGAATCATCCCTTGCTGCTTCGTAAAGCAGGTTGGTAAATGATTTAATATTTTCAAATGGATAAGATAACAGAACATCTTTCTGCTCAATCTGTGCGATCAGACTTTCTCTTTCATTCAGCTGCGGTGTCATTCGCGGACTTCTCTTCTGATAGAACAGCTTTTCCTTTTCTGCTCCCTGCATTCTCAGATAATTCTGGATTGCAAATACAAATGATAAATCAAGTGGTACCCTCGACATAAATACGTGGTTTTTATCCATATGGATATATTTACATATCTCTGCGATCAGCTTTTTATTGATCTTTCTGGAGAATTCCATGCGGACAGGATTCATACGCTTTCTCTGTTTTACCAGATTCTCCATAGCATCTCTGTAATCCATGTCTTCATCATAAATGGTTTCTGTATCAATATCCGCATTTCTCGTAATTCTCAGGAGAGATTTTTCTTTGATTTCATATTTTTTAAATAATTTCGGCAGGAAATGAAGGATCAGTTCTTCCGAAAGCATAAAGGTTCCCGGTCTGGTCGGAATGTCGATCAGACGCTTAAATACATTATTGCTACACGGAATGATCGCAGTTTTTGTCTTTCCACCCTTCGTTGCAAGCAGTGCAACCGCATAGATCTCTTTATTCTGTAAGAATGGAAACGGCTGCTGTTTGCTGATGATATTTGCAGACAGATATGGTGCAATTTCATTATCAAAGTAAGTTTCCAGTAATTCCCCTTCTTTTCCTGAAAGCTTGTTGAAATTGATAATCCGGATTTCCTGCGGCTCCAATTCTCCCATAAGCTGTTCATAAATCACCGCTTTTTTAATATCCAGCTCTCTCGTAGCTTCAATAATTGCTTTTACCTGCTCTTCGCTGGTCATATTTGTTTTATTTTCACGCACAACTTCAGAAGATTCCATCTGATCCATCAAGGTTCCCACTCGCACCATATAGAATTCATCCAGATTAGACTGGTAAATTGATGCAAAGGTAAGACGCTCTGCAAGCGGTACTCTTGGATTTCCTGCTTCATTCAGCACTCTTTCATTAAATTTTAACCACGACAATTCACGATTCATCATATATGGTTCTGATTTCATTGTTTTCTTCTTCATTTGGTATCTCCTTCTCGTGATTTCTGTTAGTTTCTTTTCCATAGCGTTTAGTTCCGATTATACATCTGCGATTCTGATCCATCTATCATTGTCACGTGTTATTTTTGTAAAATCAATGTAAAATCTGCGTGCTCTGTTCCTTGATCTTTTTCCGATATACACTTGGTGACATCCGGTACCGCTCCTTAAATACCCGGTTAAATGTCCTCTGACTTTCAAATCCGCTGTCCAGACAAATCTCAATAATCGAATCCGTTGTATTTTCCAGCTTCGCACAGGCATAACGAAGTCTGGTATCATTCAGATACTGATTGAAATTACTGTGAAATATCCCGGAAAAAACTCTCGAGACTGCATACTTGCTGACTCCGATCTCCTGTGCCATCTTATCCAGTGTCACATTTTCCCGAAAATGCCCGGATATATATGCCACCGTCTGATAAATCAGATCGTCACTTCCGATTTTGGATTTTTCATCCAATTCCAAAAGCGGAATACAGCGCGCCAGAACGATCTGTAAATAAGCCTGCGAAATCAGAAATTCTTCTTCATTAGTAAGCATCATCCGGCACAAGGCATACGCAACCTCTTCATCTAATTCTCTGCCTTTAAGAACGGGATAGACCGGTGCATATTTCTGCAGTGCCTCACTGAAAAATCCAAGATTATCCGGAATCAAATTCACACAATACACCTTATGTGCGTCCTCTCCAAATACCTGATAGTGATGGATCACATCCGGAAATACAATTCCCAGATCCCCTGTTTCCAGATGATACAATTCCTGTCCAATCCCAAGCTCTAAAGTGCCTTCTGTCACATAGATCATCTCCAAGGTGCTGTGCAGATGCGGTCCTGCATGCCTGGCTCTTTTCTGTACGGTCTGTATTTTCCGATTCGTATTTTTATAATGTAAATACATAGCCTTTCCTCTTTGAACAAGTGCTTTTTTTATTTTATTATATAGCATTTTTGCAAGATTTGTCTACTTTTTCATCAGATTTGGCAAGCATATCTCCGCTTTTCAAGCTATAATGACCACATAAAGAAAAGAAAGGAGAAAACAAATCATGAAAGAAAGAATTATTAAGAAAATCAAAGATTATATGCATGAAGTGATCGAATTTTATGCTGCGAATTATCTGTATCTCGAAGCAATGAACCGTCACTAAAAAAGGACCTGCGGGCTTGCAAGGTCCTTTTTTTGTATCTAAATTTATCATTTTGTAATGGATATGATTTTTTATAGAAAAGCTTACTTCCTCATAATCTCGCCAAAGATGCATTCTTGTAGGAGTCATCATCTGTTACTTCTTTGATCACTTTCAGGAATTTCGGCATATAATTCCCGATCGGCAATCTTTGGTCATCTTCATTTCAATACTTTGCGATATCCCAAATATCCCGAAATCACACCGAACAGAATTCCTCCAAAAACATCTGTCGGATAGTGTACATACAGGTACAACCTCGATATTGCGATCAGGCATGCCAGCACAAGCGCAAATTTCCAAAGCTTCTTTTCACCTGCCAGGTACAAAGCTGTTACCGAAGCAAACGAAGCTGCCGTATGTCCGGACGGAAAAGAATAATCATGAAGCTTTGCTACCAGAAGGTGTACACCTGTATTCACATCATATGGCCTTGTCCGTGCTACAAGATTTTTCAGGACAATATTGCAAAGTAATACATCTACTACTAAAGCAGCCACCATAACCGCGCCGCTTTTTCTTGTTTTAGGAATCAGAAGCAATACTATGCTCAACACAATCCATATAATTCCTGCATCCCCAAGTCTTGTGATAAATACCATGATTTTATCCAGAAAAGGCGTATGCAACGTCTGGAGCCAATCCAAAATACTTAATTCAATGTTCATAAATTTCCTCCTGCTTTCTTCATCAGTATTTTTACTTTTATATAGGATAACATAGATTACAGTTTATATGAATTTTTAGAATTACAAATTTTTTACAAACAATCTTTTGAAAAATGACGGTTACACAGGGCGTAACTTCAACCATCCCGAATTTCAGGCAATGCTTGCATAAGCCGAGCAAGAAGCGGTGGAAAAAGCCAAGCGCAAGAAAAGACGGCAGCGTGAGAGCAATGCTGCGCATAGAGCCAAAACCAAGGCGGAACGCTGGGCGGCGAATGACGGTCATAAGTACCCGAAGCGTATCTGCGAACAGTGCGACAAAGAGTTTTATCCGAACAGCACAAGGCAGAGGTTTTGCAACACCGACTGTACAAAAGTCCATCAGCAGGCAGAAGCATTGTTTTCTCGGCTGGTAAAGCAGATTTTCGAAAAAGAGGGCGTAACGGAAGCCCTCAAAGCGGAAAAGAGCGTTATGATATTAAACGACCACACCGGCGGTAAAGCGACCTGCAAGGACAAGGCAAAGTGCGAAGTCTGCGGTGCGGAATACGGTGAGCTTGATCCGAAGAACCACACCAACTTAAAGCACTTCCCGGCAAAGGCGGCGACAAAGACCACCGAGGGCAATATCGAGTATTGGTACTGCGACGGTTGCGGTAAATATTACAGCGACAAGGATGGTACAAAGGAAATCAAAAAAGCAGAAACTGTAACGGCAAAACTGAAGGACGATTCCAAATCTCCACAGACCGGCGATTCCAGCAATTTTGCTTTGTGGCTTGCCTTGCTGTTTGTCAGCGGCGGTGCAGCCATTGGCACAACGATTGTCAGCAGAAAGAAAACGCCCAAAATCGTCCCGAAACTATACAGCGGGGTCAGGTTTTGGGCGTTTCTGCATTTCGGGAGCAAATCGGCAATTAGGCAGCACAAAGGAGGTGTCCTCTATGCCCCGTATGCCGAAATACCTCAAGGAAGAATGGGCGTTCTTTCTTGAGGAGCGTGGCAGGAAGAAATATAGTAAGTGAATTTTGATGCCAAAAAAACTCAATCTATTTGCCAGTAAATGCAATTATCACCGCCTCATAAGGACGCAATATATTTCCTTCTCTGTCATCCTCATAATTCCGGATCCAGACTTCCCCGGCTTTCCACTCATCAAGCAATGGGCAGCTAACTTCCTCATCCGTAAAGTTTGTACATACCAGCATCTTTGTATGCTCATCTGTTCTCGTATAGGCGAAAATTCTCTCATCTTCCGGCAGAAGAAGTTCAAATTTTCCATTCACGAATACTGGATTTTCTTTTCTTAAACGAATCAGCTTCTGATAATAGTAAAATACCGAATTTTCATCTTCCAGTGCCTCTTTGGCATTGATTCTGGTATAATTTGGGTTCACGGCAAACCATGGTTCTCCTGTTGTGAATCCTCCGTTCTCATCCCCGCTCCACTGCATCGGAGTACGGGCATTATCACGGCTTCTTGCGTAGATAGACTGCATGATTTCTTCTGGCTGATATCCTTTTTCCAGACGCTCTTTGTACATATTCAATGTCTCAATATCTTCATATTCCTCAATGCTGTCAAACTGCACATTCGTCATTCCCAGCTCTTCTCCCTGGTAAATGTAAGGAGTTCCCTGCATTCCATGAAGCATTGTCGCCAGCATTGTTGCCGACTCTTTTCTGTATTTTCCGTCATTTCCCCAGCGCGACACGATTCTAGGAAGATCATGGTTATTCATGAACAGACTGTTCCATCCTGTCTGATATAAAGTATTCTGCCACTTTGCAAGGCATTTTTTCAGCTTAACCAGATTCAATGGAATAGTGTCCCATTTTTCCTTTCCTTCTTCCTGATCAAGCATAATGTGCTCAAACTGGAAAACCATGGAAAATTCACTTCCATCCGGATTACTATATTTCTTTGCAATTTCCGGTGTTGCTCCCCAGGCTTCTCCAACAGTGATCATATCCCCCTTCTGAAATGTTTCTCTGCTTAGTTCACGCAGAAATTCATGCAGCTTTGGTCCATTATTTGTGATCTTAAGATCTGGCTCTTTTGCAATCTGATCGATTACATCCAGACGGAATCCACCTGCTCCTTTTTCCATCCACCAGAGAATCATATCATAGAGCTCTCTTCTCACTTTCGGATTCTCCCAGTTCAGATCTGGCTGTTTCACTGAAAACTGATGAAAATAATACTGTCCCAGTTCTGGAACCCACTCCCATGCCGGTCCTCCGAACGCAGAATTCATATCATTTGGGTAAATACCTTCTTCTCCGTCACGCCACACATAATAATCATGATACGGATTGTCTTTGCTTTTCTTTGCCTCCAAAAACCATCTGTGTTCATCTGAAGTATGATTCAGCACAAGATCCATCATAATTCGGATTCCGCGTTTCTTTGCCTCCGCAAATAACTGTTCCATATCTTCCATTGTTCCGAACATCGGCTCAATATCCTGATAATCTGAAATATCGTATCCATTGTCATCCTGTGGCGAACGATACACCGGTGAGAGCCAGATTGCATCTATTCCAAGTTTTTTCAAATAATCCAATCTGCTGATAATTCCTGGAATATCACCGATTCCATCTCCATCCGAATCTTGAAAGCTTTTCGGATAAATCTGATATACAACTGCATTTTTCCACCATTTATTCTTATTTCCCATACTCATTCTCGATATCTCTCCGGCAGATTTTCTGATTCTACCGGGATATCCTCTCCTTTCTAACCATATACCTGGCTTATTTTTTTCTATATTTTAACGGAGAAACTCCATATGTTTTTTTGAAGCTTCTGATAAAATAGCTTACATTCTGATATCCACTCTGCATTGCAATCTCTGTAACAGGAATATCCGTATCTTGTAACAGCTGTTTTGCATGCTCTAACCTTAAATGTGTTATATATTGCGAAAAGGTAATATGAAAATGTTCCTTAAAATATCGCGATATATATTTTTCCGAAAGATGAAACTGCTCACTAAATTCTTTTAATGATATCTTTTCCATAAAATTCTGCTGTATATATGAAATCATTTCTTTTTCTACAGTATTTCTCCCGCTTTTATCATTTTCGATTACAAAGCCCTTCTCCCACATTTCAAGAATAAACTGTAAAAGAATTATTTTTGTTTTTATCTGAGCAGTTATTTGGGGCTTAGTTTTCTTGTTTTTTGCCATATATATTTCAACCAACTGCTCACATAGTTCTTTTGCTGTATCTTTTACTCTTGGACTTATCATCAGATGACCATTTTTTAACGGCTCCAGTAATTTATCATCCAACATGTCATTTATGCAAAAAGATATGTATTTTAATGGAAAAAGGAAAGTAAAATAATCCACTGTACCAGTCTGTGAACCCATGAAATGCAGATTACCCGGCGACACTACAAAAGCATCCCCGGGGGTTCCAATATAATTTTCTCCTGATATACTTACAGTCAAAAAACCACTTTTTACATATATAATTTCCAGTTCATCATGCCAATGAACCGGTATCTGAAATGATCGTCCTTCATTTTTTATATGATATGTACTAAACGGATCATCCTTTGTACCATGTGGTTTATTTTCCTTTAATTCAAAGTACATACTCTCTCCTATACTTCTACAAGACCTTTACTCTTCCATTTTCCACTCTTCCATCTAAGTACCATTCCCACTGCTCTCGCACATTCGTCACCTGCCATAGCAATATATGCTCCTACAGCCAGAAGTCCCATGTGTATTCCGAGAAAATAGGCTCCGCCAACTGCAAACAAATACATAAATATCGCACCTAATATAACCGGGAAAAATGCGTCTCCGCTCGTTTTTAACGCCTGCCCATATACAAGGTTTGTTACCCTTCCAAGTTCAAGAAATATATCTACTATTAACAACTTTACCACAAGATTTATCATCTGTGTATCATCCGTAAATATATGCACGATAAAATGTCCGGCAAATGCAAAGGTCACGGAAAAGCATGTCGCTGTGATGATACCATATATCGCAGCTTTTCTCGTCCCCCTGTTACATTCCTCAAACTCTTTTGCTCCAATTCTCCAGCCGGTCATAATTGCATTTGCCTGAGCAAGGGCAGCTCCCACGCAATACGAGAAATTTGCAATCTGTATCGCATATGAACGCGCTGTAACATTCATTCCATCCACATCCATCTGATTCATAAAACGCACTATAAATGTCATTGCGATGTTGTAAAGTGCTGTTTCAAGCGCAGAAGGAAAACCAATCTTAACAATCTGTGCAAATATCTTTCTTGATGTAATTCGCTCAGGACTCTGCTTTGCTTTTACAAGTACAGCCCCCATGCCGGCTACAATAATAAGATTTACAACTCTCGAAATAACCGTGGCAACAGCAACTCCCATCACACCCCAGTTGAATGCAAATAAAAATACTGAATTAAGTATTATATTGAGAACATTTCCAACAACAGTTCCTATCAAAGAATGTTTTGTATATCCAAACACTCTCAAATAACTGGAGAAAATAGGAATCAGTGCATTTAAAAAACATGTGCCGCCAACAATTCTAAGATATATTTCAGCCGGCTCAAGCAAAGCCGGAGCAATACTTACGATTCTAAGTATCCCACCAGAAAAAGTAGCAAGAACGACAGACATTACGATACCTATCAATGCGTTGAATATAAGTCCAAGTTGCCTTGCCTGATATGCTATCCCCGGTCTTCCAGCTCCGATATTTTGTGACATAACGGCTATCATACCCGATGATATTACTCCAAACATAATAATAAAAACACCTATATATGTATTTGCTGTTCCCACTGCTCCTACAGCCTGATCACTTACAGATGATAGCATAAGCGTATCAACCATACCTGAAAGCATATAAAATAAAGTTTCTAAGCATATTGGCACAGATAGCTGTGTTAATGTTTTTCTTTCCGCTGCCATAGTTTTTCTCCTCACATACAATTCAAGAATATCATATCAATAATACGATATATTTCTATGTAATTCTTGTATAATATCATGTGAAAATTGCACTATTTCCACTTTATCTTAAAGAGCACTGGGTACGAGCTAAATTGATTACTCATGCTTACAAGGATTTGCAAATCAGGATAACTTTTTCCGTTTTCCCAATTTGAAACAGTTTGCCTGGTAACATGAAATAATTTGCCAAACTCCTCTTGTGTTAATTGATTGTCTTTATTCTTTTAACACCAGTTCTTTTTCTTATTTTCTATGCAGTTTTCCAGTCTTCTACACTAAGGATTGCTTCATGTTCGCGTCCACCTGCATGGCAGTAGATATCCTGAAATTCTGCATATTTTTTTAGTTTGTCCTTCTGTGCATCCAAGCTGTAACCATCAACCTGAATTGCTGTTGATACACGAGTATATATGTAGCATTTTGTTTTCTTTTTCAATAACCTAACCTCCCAGTTTATTCATTTGTCAATTTTCCCGACTGCTCAGCTAACTTCTTTTCTTCTCTCTTTACCCTACGTTCTAATTTTTTAATATCTTCTGATGCGGGCAAATTTTCTGGCTTAATCCCCCTCTGCCCCAGCATATCCCTAACTGACGTATTATTTTCAACATGCTCAACAGTAATAACCGTCTCACCCTGTAAGTCTTTTTCTTCAACATTATAATTTGTCATTTCAGTTGCAAGGTTCTTTGCAGCAATAGTAAGTGTTGGTAAAAAATCTGCAAGCGGCCTTTTATCTTGCACTCCTAAACGTTCTTTCATTTGTTTTGTAGTGAATCCTCCAAATAAAGCCTGATCCCCCTTAGATCGGATACGTCCAAATCCAACATCATCAACTCCACGTTCATATATATTTTGAGACAGTCGTTTTTCAGATTCTCGAAGCTTTCCTCTTGCCTCAGTTCTTTCAATATAAGAAATCCTTTCTTCTATCAATTCCTGTTTTCTTGTTTGAACTGCAAAATAGCTTTGTGCAAAAGCGATCTGTTCTTTACGAGGATCTCCGTTCTCTGCAATAAGATAACATGCATAACGTGTAAGCATATAATCTTCTACTTCTCTATTTGCGCCACTTCCCAGAATAACCATTTTACTGGCATCAGCAAAATGGTCCTCTACTACAATGCCATTATTTGCACAAGCAACTTTTGCCTTTAATAAAACATTTTCAAAATTTTGCCATTTTGAATAATCTAGCAAATGCATTAATTCACGTGCATACCAAAATTCAACTCCGTTTTCTTCATGCCTAATTTCATCAAATCTTTTCTTATAATTCATTATCATTTTCTTTTCCATATTAGACTTTCTCCTCCCACATTAAACCATTTTACTGACGTCAGTAAAATGGTCTATTCCTCTTTTTCCCTCAGTTTGTCATAATACGCTTTATACCTATAAATCGTCCGCTCACTGACATTGTTCCTCTTCGCAATTTCTACCATTGTCATGCCGCTCTCATACCCAACAACAAAATCATTATAAATTGCCATCCACTTGGCGTTATGTTTCTGACGACCGCTTAACTTACGATTTCTGTAATACTCCAATTCCTCCCGAAGTTCTGCATTCTCTTTTTCCAGCTCCTCAATTCTTTTTAATGCCTCTTCAAGTGTTACCGTTTTCTCCATTACCCTGTCCTCCGTTCATGTCATTTTCGTTTTGTCTATATTATAAATATCTATGTTGCTTTAGTCAATCCGATTATGTCATGTTGCATCATTTTTTACAATAGCTTTCATACAATCGAAATACCGCTGATATCTTTTACAGGCTAAACTTCTCCAAAAGCAGTCAGCCTGTATGTTTTTTATCCAATCACGTAAAATCCATTTTCTTTTTATTGCCGGTCCATATTTTAAGATCAGTGCTGTCACAACATCCACACATCTCTCAAATCAGTCTTAATACATCAGTATTATTACCTTGTCCCTTGAACACTTCCATATCTGCAAAAAGGACATCCCCTGACCTGTAAAATCTACAGTTCCGGAATGTCCTTTTTCCCATACTTCACTATATTTTTAACACATGATACTGCTTATCCACAATCTATATGATTCCAAAATGTCTAAATGCCTGCATAATCGCATCTTCCTTCTCCGGTGTACACTGTGGCTGTCTCGCATTCTCTGATTTAGCCGGATTGAAGTTCTCACCGACATCTAATCCACACTTCTTCTTAATCTGTGCGATATACAGTGATGAAACCTTAAGTTCTGTCTGTTCCAGTACATATGCCTTTATCTGCTCATAAGTTGCTTTTCCCTTGAATTCAGATAAATCCATATCCTCCAGAAAGAAGTCCACCTTCACTTTTCTACTTTCGACCATTCCCTTGGAAAGTAAAACAACCGTCTCACAGAACATATTTTATCGCAAGGCTTTTAAAAATGGAATAGATTTTACCAAACGACAGTTTTCAAAAAACTTATATCGGTTGCATTTTGTCAAAAGTACAAAACTTTTTGAAGCCAAGTGCTTTTAATTCCTGTTATGATACTGAGGATATCCCAACAATACTTGCTATCCCTGATACCTTATTCTTTCTACCAGCGTTTCCTTTTTCAGATTACTGCTTAAAACGCAGGAAAGTACAATTTGTAGAATACCAACCAGAAGAATCATAACAAGAATCGGGATAAGAGGAACGTGATAAACGTTCATTCCAAAAATCCCATTATGCTTCGCATAGGAAAACAGTGCATAGCCAAGGGGCAGACCGGCAGCAAGCGCGACGCAGATGGTGCCAACCGTAAAAATCAAGCCCTGTATTTGTAAGCTCAGATTCAACTGCTTATTGGTCATGCCTACCGCTTGCAGCACACCGTATTCCTGCTTCTTCGTGGTGATATTGATGATCATGGTGTTTGCCATATTCATAAAACCGATGAGTCCCACAACCGCCATAAACAGATAACAGCCGAGCTTCATCATGCGGGCTGCGAATTCTGCAGATTGTAACTGTGCATGATAGGTATCCATTTTTATATGCGAAGTATTAGAAATCAAAATATTCAGACTCTGTTCCACAGATGCAACATCTTTTTTATCACAGTCCACCCACAGATATCCATAAGCTGTTCCCCTCGGATTCATGGAACGGTATACACCTTCCGGAATGACAAGATAAGTGTCCGCACTTACAAAAGATCCTGCAATCTTTCCCTGATAGGTATAGGTTCCACTTCCATTTTCAAAGTCAAATGCAATGGATTCACCCGGAGCATATCCATCTTGTTCCATCCACGTTGACCAGCCAAAGAAAATATCACCATTCTTTACCGCCTGATCATAGTCCATAGAGCCAATATCCCCTTCTTGGCGCATAAAATCAAAATCCTTTTTACTCACAATATCAGCCGGAAATCTTGTTCCGTTCAGATTTACAGAAACAATCTCTCTCGTCATGACATCTGTTACTCCCGGAATGCTTTTGATTTCTTCAATCAGCGAATCATTCAATGGATCATCCGTCAGAATCGTATCCAGATTATTCTCCGGATATCTTTCATCATACTCAGCAGAATAGTCAAGCTGCAGTTCAAATTGTCCATGATTAACGGAAAGACGTGCTTCATGCTCCGTATCAATATTTCCTACATAATTAGAGATAATCACAAACAATGCGCAGGAAAGCCCCAGTGTGAGGATAGTACCAATGGTTCTTTTTGGATTACCCGTTATATTTGCCATTGCCATAGAAAACACGGTGACATTTTTTCTGCCATTTCGTTTTCCTTTTTTGTGTGTTTCTGCATTTTCTAAATACCGTGTTGCTTCGATAGGTGAAATCCGTGAAACAATTTTCATTGGTTTGCGCAGTGCCAAAGCAACGGTAAGAAATGATACGAAAATACATAGAAATATAACAGGCAGGGAAAACAGTGGCACCTGCTGATTTTGGACTCCCATAGAACCAGTTTGGGTTGATACAAGGTTTCCCTGTTCTACCAGCCAGTTAAAACCGCATTTTGCAATCAGAAAACCAAGAAGCAATCCAACCGGTATTGAAAAAATTGTCAAAAACATACCCTCTCTGAAGATCAGTTGTTTCATCTGCTTTTTTGTCGCTCCCAGAGCCTTGATTTTTCCATACTCCTGTATCTTGTTGACAATACCGACCTGAAAAATATTATAAATGACCACAACAGAGAAAAGTACAATTGCAAGAATCAGAATTCCACATACCGCAATCGTTTCATAACTCGGTTGCAAGACCCATTGCAAATAGAGATCATTGACTATAACGTTTTTTTCTTCGATTCCACAAGATGCTGCAATCTGCTTTATAACCGGTTCAATATTATTCATAGATACATTTGCAGAATCGTTTAACGTAAAATAGATATTATACTGTCTGTCATTCTCTGCGACGTGCTCATCATAAAACTCCTGTGACCCGAAAGCAACATAAGATGCCTCGATGGTATACTCATCCCGATCATATAGGATTCCGCTGACAACAAATTCTTCCGGCTTATATTCTGACTGCATCCCTGCGCGGTAATCCAGTGTAACCGTATCTCCGATCTTTACATCACCATACCCCATTGCACGAAAAAATGCTCTTCCTGCGGCAATTTCCTGCATTTTTTCCGGATACTTTCCTTCCTTCAACTCATATTCTTTATTATAAGGAAGCATTTTTCTTGCAGTCTCATCCATGCAGACAAACCCGCCTTTTTCATTGCCTTTTATGATACCTTCGGTGCACATAGTGCCTGTAGCATCTATTTCCGCACGGCGGTTTACTTCTTTTAACTGCGATCCGTCTGCGGAAACAAACAGACCATAATTGCTTCCATATGAGCCTGTCGCCTGACTTTTCTGTAAACGGATCATTCCATTTCCCACAGTACTGATAATCACAAGCAGCATCGTAGTCAGACATATGGACATCATAATCAGTATACTTCTTGTCTTGTTCTTTTTGTCATTGCTATATGCAATTCTGCTTATTGTCTTCATCTGAAATCCACCACCTGTCCGTCCTCAATCACCAGAATACGATCAGCGACCTGTGCAATTTCGTCATCATGGGTAATCATTACAATTGTCTGTCCATATTTTTTTGCTGTCATCTTAAGCAGAGCGATTACCTCATCACTGGTCTTAGAATCAAGATTTCCTGTCGGCTCATCTGCAAATATAATTTCCGGACGATTCACCAGTGCTCTTGCAATTGCTACTCTCTGCTGCTGTCCTCCGGATAACTGATTTGGCAGATTGTAAATCCGGTTTTCAATCCCCAGAGTTGCAATAATATCATTTACATACGCTTCATCCACTTTTCTTCCATCCAGCCCCAGTGGCAGTACAATATTTTCCCAGACATTAACAGATGAAACCAGATTAAATGCCTGAAAAACAAATCCGATTTTTCTTCTGCGGAAAACAGCAAGGGCATCTTCCTTCATCCTGTATAAATCTTTCCCTGCTAAAGTAACACTGCCTTTTGTCGGGGTGTCTAGCCCTCCAAGCATATGAAGTAATGTACTTTTACCGGAACCTGACTTTCCAACAATTGCGACAAATTCTCCCTGCTCAATCTGAATGTCCACCTGATTGACCGCTTTGACCTGATTCTCACCTGCGCCATAAAACTTACAAAGCTGCTTGGTTTCTAATATCACACTCATGTGTTGCCTCCTTTTCAATTCTGTAAAGCGTACCTTTTCAGCACGCTTTCTTTGCCTGTTTATATATTTGGTCATTTTTCAACCTACATCCAAATTGTATCAGGGCAATCTTTCATTTTACTTTCAAAAAACGAGCAGAAGTCTTACAGAATTGTAAGATTTCTGCTCACTTAAAATTTAACCAACATATGGTAATTGAATCACAAACGTGCTTCCTTTTTTCTTTTTGCCGGAGGTTACCGTAATCGTACCTGCGTGTTTTTCGATAATTTCTCTCGATAGAAAAAGTCCGATTCCTGTACCACTCTTTTCCATGACCTCCTTGGAATTTCCTCTGTAAAATCGTTGAAAAATTTTGTGATACTCATTCTGCGGAATACCAATTCCCTGATCCTCAATTTCCATTCTTACAAGATCGTTTCTTTTTTGTAACCGGATAAATATTTTTGAACCACACGGACTGTACTTGACCGCATTATCCAGAACGTTGATCACAGCTTCACCAAGCCACCTTTTATCCTGCATAATCGTGCATGTTTCCAGCTCTTTTTCATAATCAAAAACGAATTCAATTTCTTTCTCATCCGCTTTAGGATAAGTGCGGTTCACAGCAGATATGACAGTATCCATAAGCGGAAGTTTTTTCTTATTAATCTGAATCAGTCCAGTTTCCATCTTGGATATTTCAAGAAGCGACTGCAATAATGTCTCCAGTCCATCCAGAGCACTCCGACAACGGATACAAAACTCCTCCTGTTCTGTGGCACTTAAGTCATTCTGCATCAGCACACTAAAACATGTATCCAAAGCTGCAACAGGTGTCTTTAACTGGTGAGAAATATCAGAAACCATTTCTTTCGTGTTCTCCTTTTCTGCCCTTGCTTCTTCCTTTAGCAACTGAATATGATGTCCGATTGCTTCAAGCTGGTCATTCAATTTTTCCAGTTCTGCATGATTTTCCGTTTTCAGTAAATCATCAAATTTGTTTTCACGGAATCTGATCAGAATTTCTTCCAACTGGTCTAAAATTTTCTGATGACACGCACCTTCTTTTTTCTTCCAATAAAGTAAAAAGGTCAAAAGAAGCACGCATATCAAAGTGCTTACAACACCGGTCACCATAACCTGATGCCGGAATTGTGAATAAAATGTATTCCCATTATTTCCCCAGTATCCATATTGCTCCAATAATTGCCTTCCCTGTTCGTTCGTTTCAATATCCTTATCCTTAAGCAATTCCGAAACAACATCCAGTCCGGAAAATTCTTCCTTTGCAGCAATCTCTGTCATAAGATTCATTTTATATTTATAATCTTCATAAAACACATACGTGGTAAAGCAATTTAATATTGCAAACAATAATATGACAGGTAATACCAAGGAGATCACTACTGTAATCTTCTTGCGATATCTCTTTGTCACTGCCTTACTTCCTGATTCCATATATACCCAAGACCTCTGATATTCTTTATATAGACCGGTGCAGCCGGATTGTCTTCGATTTTCTCACGGAGTCTTCTGATATTGACAGCGATTGTATTTTCATCCACAAAATCCCCTTCCAGATCAAACACATTTTCCAATATTTGTGTTTTTGAAAGAATCTGTTTCGGATTCGGAAGAAAAAAAGTCAGCATTTTCAACTCCGTTTTTGTCAGACTGATTTCACGACTCTTTATCAGGACTTTCATTTCTCCTGCGATAAATACGATATCTCCCGAAATCATCTTTCCGGCTTCCGTTTTCTCCTGTCTGCGACGGAAATGTGCTTCTATTTTCAAAAGAAGTACCGAAAGACTAAACGGCTTTGTAATATAATCATCTGCCCCTGCTTCATATCCCATAACCTGATCCATCTCCTGGTCTAGTGCTGTAAGGCAAATAATGTATGTATTATAATTGCATCTCATCCACCTTACAAATTCCAGTCCATTCCCATCCGGAAGATTCACATCACAAATGGTAACATCCACATTATTATCACTTGCAATTCTTTTCGCTTTTTTCACTGATTCTGCTGAAAAAACCTCATATCCGGATTTTTTCAGTGAAAATGTAATTCCACGATTTAAATTTTCATCATCTTCAACCACGAGTATACCTGGCATAGCATCTGCACCTCTCTTTATTAACTATTTAGGCGTTTGCGAAACGCCACAACACCGCATAAATACGGCATTTTTTGTTACCTAAAAGCAAATAACTCCTCACCGGATATGGTATAATCGAGTTGACTAAAAACTATAAACCTACATCCAAGAAAGGAGTTATTCTGATACTTATGATACCATATAAACAGCTTTCTTTGGCAGATATTTTTTCAGATTGCCAGGAAAAATTTGAAAATGACAAATCTGCGTTTCTTTCTCTATTGGAAACCCATATCGATATTGATGAGTTTATTCCGATTTCTTTCAGAAATCATTTCTATGCATCGACGGGCATTTTTGCTATGTCTTCAAGTTCGGCATTGTCACCAGCGGACTGGGCATCATCCGCCACATATCTTTTTATAACAAAAAATTTATGGCTTCACATCCTGATATCGTTGTCGAAAAGAAATCCGATTCCCCTGACGAAGATAAATGTGTTCATGATTCAAAGCTTTTAATCCCGACACTGAAGGACTTCTTTTCCAAGCATCCTTTGATTAATCCAAAAACCTTCCTGGGTGATGCTGCTTTCGATACCGCACAGCTCTATAAGAGCCTTCTTACCGGTGACACTTTTGGTAATGACAAACATTTCTCGAAAGCTTATATTCCGCTGAATGCAAGATCCGGACTTGAAAATCTGGATTATTCTATCAATGAAGATGGTATTCCGTGTTGTCCCCATGATCCTTCTTTACAAATGAAGTACGAAAGCACTTCCAAACTTCGCAGTGGAGTAACGAGATATAAATTTGTCTGTCCAAAAATGAAATGGATTTATGATAAACCAACTCAAAAAGCCCATCGTCATTGTTTCTGTGACAACCCTTGTACCTCTTCTAAATGTGGGCGGATGGTCTACATCTACCCAGAAAAGGATCTTCGTGCTTATCCCGGAACGATCCGTGGCACCGAAGAATGGGATGATACCTATAAAATCAGAACTGTTGTCGAAAGGGATATCAACCACATCAAAGACAATCTCTGTCTTGCAGGACGCCGAACCCAAAATGAGAAGACTCTGTATGCTGATCTGATTCTTGCCGGTATCACCCAACTTATTACTGTTGTTCTCGCAGATAAGATCAATCACCACGAATATATTCAAAGCTTAAAGCCTCTCATAGCATAGGACTTACCAACTTAATAAGACCTATGGCTTATTTAAGTGTGCCTAAAATATCTCATCATTTAACGTTTCTGCATTTATCATCTCCATTTATTGTGGATAACTGCTCTCATATTTCAAATTTGAGTTTCGCAATTACCTAGTCACTTACAATAAGTGTTACACTTTACCGTGTAAAAGTCAACCTTCCCAAAAAATCCCGGAGTACATTGTCATACTCCAGGATTTTGTCGTCAACCGGATAAAAGCAACCTCATTCGCTACATAATTCTACACCAGATAACTGCTTCACAGTTGATTCATTTAAAACTCTTCCCCGCAGGATTCAATCACTTTTTTGTACCAGTAAAAAGAATCTTTGCGGATTCTGGAAAAGTCTCCGGTCCCGTCATCATTTTTATTTACATAGATAAGACCATAACGCTTCTTGAATTCTCCGGTGGAGGCACTGACAAGATCTGTACAGCCCCAGCAGGTGTAGCCGATCAGATCTACTCCGTCATGGATTGCTTCCTTCATCTGCTCTATATGGCGGCGCATATATTCAATACGGTAATCATCGTGAATCTTTCCATCCTCTGTCAGCTGATCCACCGCCCCAAGACCATTTTCCACGATCATGATCGGAATCTGATAGCGGTCATAGATCTGGTTCAGAACATAGCGAAGACCAGTTGCATCGATCTGCCAGCCCCAGTCGGAAGCTTTCAGATATGGATTTTTCAGATTGTCACTTCCATTTCCGGCCGTTTTCTCTCCGTCCTTTGTCACGCTGACACAGCTACTGGAATAATAGCTGATGGTGAAAAAGTCCACCGTACCCTTCTTGAGGATCTCTTTATCCTCCTGAAGAACCTCCAGCTGGATTCCGTGCTCCTCAAAGTATCTCGCTGCAAATCCCGGATAATATCCTCTTACATGAACATCACCGGCAATGGAATTGTGGATCTGCCCAAACTGCTGTGCATATAAGACATCATCCGGATGGCAGGTATATGGATAACCATTGTGATAAGCAAGCATACAGCCAAGCATAAACTCCGGATTGATCTCATGAGCCATGGAAACTGCAAGTGCACTTGCTACCAGCTGGTGATGCATTGCCTGATAACGGCTCTGCTCACATACATCCTTCGGGTCCAGCATTCCTGCACAGAATACCGCACCAAAGTCCTGCGTCAGCATATTGATCTCATTAAAAGTCAGCCAATATTTTACCTTACCTTTATATCTCTCAAATAAAACCTTTGCAAATCGAAGATAGAAATCGATCATCTTACGGCTTTTCCATCCGCCATACTCCAGAGAAAGATGAAGGGGATTCTCATAATGAGAGATCGTTATCAGCGGCTCAATGTTATATTTTCTCAACTCATCGATCACATTGTCGTAGAACTTAAGGCCTTCCTCATTTGGAGTTTCCTCATCCCCATTTGGGAACACTCTGGACCAAGAAATAGAAAAACGATATACCTTAAATCCCATCTCTGCAAAAAGAGCAATATCCTCTTTCCAGTGATGATAAAAATCAGTTGCCTGGTGATTGGGATAAAATTCTTCCGGTAACGGTGCCGGCGGTGTAAGACGACGTTCCTTATCCACACTTCCTCCTGTCAGGACATCTGCAATGGACGGGCCTCTGCCATCCTCATCCCAACCGCCTTCATACTGGTTTGCAGCAGTTGCTCCGCCCCAGAGAAAGTTTTCCGGCATACGGTTATAATTTTTCATATTTTAATTTTCTCCTTTTTACAAACATCAGGCGGATCTGTTATCTCCGCCTGATGTTTCGTTGTTATTCTTATACAATAGTCAGAAATTTATCTCCTGCATTTACAGCTGCATCTTCTTTTTCCATGCATACTGCTTTGATATAATCAGAAATATTGGTCACAACAACCGGTGTGATCAGATCATATCCTTCTTTCTTAATGGCATCCATATCGAATTCCACAAGAAGCTTTCCTTTTTTTACCTTATCTCCATCAGAAACATGGGATTTAAAATATTTACCATTTAAATTTACAGTATCAAGTCCGATGTGGATCAGAATTTCTGCTCCACTTTCTGTCACAAACATGATTCCATGTTTGCTCTCCATGATATTTGCCACCGTACCATCTGCCGGTGCATAAACCTTTCCTTCTGATGGAACGATCGCTGCTCCGTCACCTAAAACCTTATCAGCAAAAGTTTTATCCGGAACATCGGAAAGTGCTTTTACAGTTCCTGCTACCGGTGCACAAAGCTCGATCTTATCTACAAGCGGAGCGTTCTGCTGTGCCGGCTGTTTTTCTGTATCTGTGTTCTGTACTTCATCCTCTGTCTCAGCCTTTACATCCTCAAATCCGAAGATAAGTGTAAGAACAAAAGCAGCTCCAAAAGATACCGCGATCATAATGATTCCATAAATCAGATTGCTTAATCCCTTCTCGCCGATAAACGCCGGGATCGCCATGATACAATTCTGTGCAATGTAAAGAGAAACCTGAAGAAGTCCTCCTACGATACCACCGATTCCGGCTGCGATGGAAGCTGCTACAACCGGTCTTTTCAGTTTCAGTGTAACACCATACAGAGCAGGCTCTGTGATACCCATAAGAGCGGAAACACCGGCTGCACTTGCCAGCTGTTTCATGTTGCTGTCCTTGGATCTTACAGCTACTGCAAGAGAAGCTCCGGACTGTGCAAGGTTAGAGCATACCTGAGATACAAAGATCAGTGTATCGGCACCACCGGTTGCAATGGCATTCAGTCCGATCGGTGTCAGCGCATGGTGCATACCGGTCATAACAATGAACGGGAAGGTTGCTGCAAGGATACCTACAATAATGAAACCAAGTTTTACGGACAGGAAGTTGATGGCTACCGCAAGTCCGTTACCAATAATTGTTCCGATCGGTCCAACTACGATCAGGGCGATCGGTGCACTGATCAGAATTACCAGTGTCGGGTTCAGGATCAGTTTTACCATTTTCGGTGTGATCTTATCAACCAGAATCTCAATATAATGTGTGATCCATACCATCAGGATAACCGGAATAACGGAATAAGAATAAGTTGCTTTTGTGATCGGCAGACCAAACAGTGTGATGGCCGCATCACCAGCTGCCATGGTTACAAAGGTAGGGCTTAAGTAAACACCGGCAATAAACAGCGCCAGTGACTGGTTCACGCGGAAAACCTTGGCAGCATTTGCTGCGATCAGGAACGGCATGAAGTAGAAAGTAACATCTCCGATAAAACTGATCACCTGGTAGGTACTGCTTGTTTCTGATACCAGATGAAAAGTTGTCAGCAGGGTAAGTACAACTTTGATCATACCGGCTGCAGTCAGGGCAGGGATCATCGGGGTCATACATCCGGTGATGGCATCGATAACTTTTGAAACAACACTCTTTGAGCTGTCAGAGTTCGCTGCCGGTGCATCATCGGTAGGAACGCCTTTGTCTTCCAATGCCTTGTAAACAGCGTTTACTTCGTTTCCTGCGATAACCTGGAACTGATCTTCATGCCAGTTAACACCGGAGATCTCAGAAAGCTTTAAGATCTCTTTCTCGTTGATCTTCGATCTGTCTTTCACATAGAAACGAAGCCTTGTCATGCAGTGGAACAGACGGGTGATATTATCTTTTCCGCCCAGCGCTGCAATCAGTGTGTCTGCAGTTTTTGCATAGTCCTTTTTCATTTGGGGACCTCCTTTAATAATAAATATTGAAATTTATATTAAAGGTCTTGCCTGAAAAGATACGCACATGGCACGTATTTCAGTAACAATCCATTAACACCTAATTTATAAAACAATCTCTTTTCACAGATTTTTCAGACGTTTATGGTCTTCTGTGATCTTCTGGATATGAATCGTCAGATACAGCATTTCGTCCTCAGTCATAGCGTATTTATATTCCTCTTCCATCATAAGATAGATCATTTTTACACAGCCGTAAGCTTCTCTGTACTGCTCCTTGATGATCTTGAAAAGCTCCTGATTCTCATCATAGTGAAGCTCTTTATGAAGGAATCTCTGGGCAAAATATTTCAGATGCGTGAGAAACCGCTGATAATACAGATTATCCTCCTGAAATTCCATATTGTCATAATACTTCTCCACGATGTCCAGGATCTGATGTACGATAATGGAAATCTGATAGCTGTCCGTCTTGCCGCCATCTTCCGCATTCACAAAATGCAATGCAAAAAATCCTGCTTCATCTGCAGAAAGATCTACCTCGAACATCTCATTTACCTTTTTCAGTAATTCCAAGCCGATCTCATATTCCTTATGATAAAGCTGCTTGATATCCAGAAGCAGCATATTCTGAAGGCGGATCCCGTTTTCAAGTCTGGAGATCGCACCCATGATATGGTCGCTAAGGGAAAAATAAATACTGTCATTTAATTTCATCCCCTCTTTTTCCTTCACTTCATTTACAAAAGCTTCCACAAAGTCCAGATATTTTTCCGGAATAGCAGTCAGATAACCCTGTATCTCCTTGCTGATCTGGGCATTTTCCGCAGTAAAGATCTTCTCGATCCTGGACTCCTCCACTTGCTGTCCTTTCTTTTTCTGAAAGGCAATTCCGCAGCCCTTTACAATAACTTCATGTCCCTGTCCATCCCTGGACAGTATCAGATTATTATTCAAAATCTTATAGATAACCATATTCCTGTTCCCCCGCTGCCAGACAAATAAAAAAAGACCATTACAGTATATAGAAAACCTATCCCAAACCTATTCCTATACTACTATAAGGTCTTGCCTGACGATAAATAAATATTTCAGTAACAATCCTTCTGATTCGTAACTATTTAATAACTGTGTATAATAATATCAGAAAAAATATATGTTGTCTATCTGGAATATTTAATAAAATATTTATAATATTTTTGTGAACTTTGACAAAATCCCCTGATGATCCTGCCATACGGATCAACGGGGGATTTTCTGTTCAGCTTTTTATTCTTCAGATCTCTTTTCCCTTTGTCGCAACGGCATGTACAACAAACGGTACAAACAATGTAATAAACGCCGCATATCCAAGGTATGCATATCCCTTTTTAACAACTGTCATCAGACCGAACTGTGCGATGGCAAATGCCAGGAATGTAAAGATCGCTGTGAAAACTGCATTTCTTCCAAGGTGTTCCTGCGCTTTTTTTGCCGAGCGGTCCATACGGCGCTCCACTGCATTTACACAGCGGGTCACAATACCGGAGATTATATTTACTGCTGTGGAGATAGCTCCAAGGATGATCAGCAGAGAAATGATCGGTGTCAGGATACTGGCGCCTACACCGTTCTGGACCAGCCCCAGCATCGGTACCGATGCAGATGCCAGCTGGAAGAAGAAATAAAGGACTGCTGTTGCAAATCACTTTTTCAATGAAGGTGTTGCAAAAGTGTTGCAAAAGGCAACGCCCTCTAAATGCATAGCCTGCAAACCCGCAAACAAGCGTCCTTTCGGTTCTTTTCTATGCTATTGAATAAAAAATGTTAATTCCATCCGAATGTGTTTCCTCATACCAGATGCAATACTACTGACACTTCGATGCCGTTCATAATCTGCTTTTTCTTGCCTTGTTTGCCTGTGGGTGTGAAACTCATATACCTCGCAAATTGCCTGAATCTGAGAATTTCTATGAAATTCTCAGATCGCGTACATTCGTCAAATTCCGCATAAACACTGGCTTTACAGCCAGTTGTTTCTTCGGAACTCTCCTCATTGTCTTCGCGGAAATTAAGGACTTCTACGAATTCACCCGATGTAGACAACACACGACTTCGACATGCACACTTTGTTAAGTGTTCTGTTTTTAAATCCTTGTACAGCTTTGTACATTCTCAAATAGCCTATAAAATCAAGTATTTTTTAATAGTTCAGACTTTACCGCCTTGTGCGTTCTTGTGTTGTATGTTTGTAATGGTGGCAAGTCGGTGGCAATGCCACCACTGAACCATCTGTTATACTAATTCGTTGACCCTTTTCTGTACAGCTGTAGGACTGTAACCTGCTGCTTTCAGGCGGTCAATTCGTTCTTGACCATTACCCCACTTACCAAGAATAACTTCTTTTGCGATAGCGGTCAAGTCTGTTGCAGCATTTCCTTTTAAGATCGCATTAACTGCATTCTGTACTTCCTGATAGTTGTAACCTGCTACTTCAAGTTTTTTCTGACGGTCAGGGTTATTTCCCCACTGACCATTGATAACTTCTTTTGCAACGTCCTGTACAGATTTTGAAGGTGTCGGTGTACTTCCATTTACAAGTGCATTTACAGCGTCCTGAACTTCCTGATAATCATACCCGGCTTTTTCCAGTGCTTCCTTTCTTTCCGGGTTGTTACCCCATTCACCTGCATATACCTCTTTGGCTACTTCCTGAACTGATTTCTTACCGGAAGGTTGCGGTGTAACAGAACCACCTGCTACATAATGCGGTGTGATAAATCCTCTGATGTATTTACCGTTCACAGCAATGTCACGATAACCAACCGTATTACTCTTATTACCTTCAATAACTCTGACCGTAGAACCTTCACAAGATACTACGATACCAACATGATCACTCCAACCTGTACAATCTCCAACACCGTTATCATCCCAGTCATACAGGATAACATCACCAACGTCAGGTACATAAGCGTCATTTTCAACCCAAATACCTGCACTGATTGCAAGGTTGATCATGTTTTCACAAGAGCATTCAACGCAAGGGAAAATGTTGGAAAGACCAACTGCAATGAATGCTGCTGATACAGACGTTGCACACCAAGCGTCATTGACCGTCATTTTATACCTTGTACAAAGTCCTGAATCATTGAATACTTTCAGAATAGCTTTGTGCTGTTCACTACCTTCTGCAATACCTTCATACTGTGCAAGCCAGTTTCCCGGCTTCTGTCTGTCACTCATATTATCACTCTTTCCGCTGTCATACTTTGTAAGTTCGTACTGTTCAACCAAGTTCATATTGTTCTGAACGTATGTTGAACTTGTTGCATAACCGTCTGCCTTGATTGTTTCAAGGTATGTCTTAGGGTCTGTGATTCCCTTAAGATTCTGATACCGGGATAAATGGATAAATTCAAAGTAACCCTTAACCCCTTCTTCCATTGAATCAAAGACCCTGAAATTATCAGCAATCGTTGTCAATGTTCCCGGTTCATATTCTTCCTGTGTGTTCATGTTCACACTCTTACCAGTCCACTTTGTACCGCACTTAAGACCAAAATAGTTGTGATAGGTGGCAGCAAGTTTTGACTTGCCATACCCACTCTCTAAGATTGCCTGTGCAATGATTGGACTGTGTACGCATATACCAAAAATTGCAGCGTACTTTTTAACGTACACTGCAACCTGATCAATAAATTCCTGATTTGTCATAGCTGATTACCTCTTATTTCTTTGGTTCTGTATAAGTAAGTGCCTGATCACTGTCAGTAATACCCTTGGTTGTTGGGTCTGTTACAACACCAAGAATCACAAGAACTGCAAATACTGCATTAACCACATCAAGCAGTTTGTTACCAAGATCACCAAGATCAAGGGTATAACCAAACACTGCTGCAACAACCTGAATTAACAGAAGTACAGCAGGAATCAGTGCAACCCAAAACGCTTTGTTTTTAATTCTTACAACCCAGTTAATATTTTTCATGTTTATACCTCTTTCTTTTTCAAATGTAATTCTTCAATTTCATGCATCATTTTCGTTATCATTCCATTACCGCCTAGCCTGTGATACGCTTTATACATCTCACAGAAATTTTCATATGCATATGACGGTATTGTTCCAAGTTTCATATACTTGTCGTGGTATTCGATAAGCTGTACTCTCAAAAGTAGCATTGTTCCAGCGCTATTAGCGTTTTTTTCTGCTCTTGTAGCAACCACACGATGTATCCAAGAAAAATCGGCAGTGCGATCATATATGTTTGTAATAAAAATGCTTTCAATATTCTATTCTCACTTTCGTATATTTTATGAAAATGATTTTTCTGGTTTTGCTCTGATATCCATATTTTCTCCA
This sequence comes from Bariatricus sp. TF06-38A, assembly GCF_027690675.1. Lineage (NCBI taxonomy): Bacteria > Bacillati > Bacillota > Clostridia > Lachnospirales > Lachnospiraceae > Bariatricus > Bariatricus sp. TF06-38A. The sequence goes on along the minus strand of NZ_JAQFCE010000012.1, from coordinate 3,508 downwards.
TTAAAAAAGACAGCTCCGAAGAGTCTGCCTTTTGTCTGTTATTCTGTTATAATTTCTTGCCACATCTCGGACAGTAGTTAATCGGTATATTCATTTCCATCATGTTTTCTTCACCGCCGTAATCAGATACCCCAATATGCAGTACACTTTGTTCGTCAACTTCACCGCCAAGCAACCACAACTCCAACCGCTTTACCGGATCTCCTTTAGCAAGTACCACAGGCCGTGCGCCCAACAGATTGCTCATATCCTTTTTGCCAAAGAGTACCTTTCTGCTACAAAATTCACATTTCTCCATTTTCATTACCTCTCTTACAATTTTTATTTGATTGTATCAGATAATGTAATGGTTGTGAGATTTTCGATACTTTTCGATGATAATTATGCACGTATACTATTGAGTGTTACTATTCCGCGAATCTCCGTTAATATGTCCATTCTATCTTCACTGATGCATCGTTCAACTAGCTTTCTATAATATTTGCCGTTTTTTACAATTACTTCTATACATCCATAGCTAAATCTTAATTTTTCAGGCACACGCCATTCTCGCTCATGTGTCCAATCCATACAAGATTCTTTGTCTGTGAGGTTCAAATTAACAATTCTCCAGTATTCACTTTCAGGCAGATAGTTTTTCATAAGCGTACTATTTTCATAGATCACAGGTCTTCCGCCTTTTTTATACACAAAAGGTTTAGATAATCTTATTCCAAACGGAGAATATCTAATTTTATCATTTAAACTATCTTCGTAAAGCAAATTTTCTACAATAGCAGTCAATGGAAGCTCTTGCAAGCACACAGCCTTTGTAGCTCCAATTACGTATCCGCCACTACCGCTGCCTTTTATTTTTTTATCAATCAATATCTTCCAAAGATTTTCAAACGCTTCATCGTCATTCTTTCCTCTAGTCAGATGTATAAGACGGCTAGACATATCATTTCTGCTCTTCATTCTGTTTAACCAACTTTTTGAATCCATAAAAATCCCCCCTTTCACCGCTATTATACGGCAAAAAGGGGCGATTTCCAATACTTATTCTGTGTCGGTTTCTTCCGTAGCATCCTCTCCAACTTCCTCATAAGGAATGTCCTTTTTGTTTTTATTGGTTACTTCTGTATTTAGTGGTTTTTTAGAAAAATGTAATTAGCTAAAGCCCCATTTAGCGAATTTCTTCATTGCCAATATCCATCAGATCATTATACTGTTCCTCAGTAATCCTGCCCGTGGCGAAGAAAATGTCAATCTTATTCTTCAGATCTTCTGTCAGACCGTTTCTTTCCTTTAATTTTTTCAGCGTCTTGTATAACATAATCATACCTCCAATTCTGCAAGTGCTACTGCGTACTCACTGTTGACATACGCTTCTGCGCTCTGGATGTCAATATCCTGCGCCTTAGCATCCATGTCGTAGATGTAGTCTCTAGTGTCTCCTAACTGCTGTTTTACATAGTTCCATCCATTAGCCATGCTAATCGGATAGTTAAATACTGTATATCCGTCTAACTGATCGGATATGACGGAGATGTTGGTTACTGGGTAGTTGGTGACAAGGGTTCGCAATTTAGCTTGTATATCCCCCGGAAGAGGCTCAAATATAGCATCTTGCAATCTGATATACATATCTACATCTATTGCTTTAGCAATCAATTCAGATTGTGAATAACCAATAATATGCTTTACATAGTACAAGATATTATTTGTTCCTTTATTATTTTGCAAAAAACTAGCCTGTGTAAAATTAGATATAAAAGTAAGTTTTTTGGACTCTCCTACGGGATCCACATTGTAATATGTAGCATCAGCTATGCCTTCTACTTTTTTCCATCCAGGATACTCCTCGCTGTTATTCATAGTTTTTGTATTCGTATGGATTTCTCGGATATTTCTTTCGATTCCAAATACACCGTCTTTTTCCACAACTCTATCCGCAATATACTGCTGACCGTCGATTGTGACGTTACCACCACTTGAGACTGATATTGCGTTAAGGGTGATATTGTTAAGTGTAACAGATTGAACCTTTAACCCATCTTCATTTGTTACTTTAACTGTAGGATTCACCACTCTTTTTATCTCCTGCGGATAATCTGGTGATGGGGATGGCTGACCTCCAACATAGGGTTCATATATTGGTTCATTTCCAATACCTAAACATATTTTTGATAAATCGAAAACGGGTGATATAAGATTCTGCACATATTTAGCATCAATTTTTAATATAGTTGTCGCAATAGTAACACCTTTGTCTATTCCGAACCACATATTTTCTGTTTTATCTGCATTAAAAAAACGGAAGTTACCACCCATAACACTTGTTCCATCTGTAATCGCAAAAACTTTTGTCCCTTTTGGAATCGAAACTTCTACAAAGTCTCCATATTTAATGTTAGGAGGAATTAAATTTATGCCACGATACTGCTTCTGTTCACTCCGTCCATACAGCATCATATCCATGATTTTCCCATTGTCAGAATCGGCAAGATGAGTTTCGCCCTGATTCGATGCATAGAACTTTGTAATTTTGTTGGATAAATCTTCCTTTAGCGAACCAATATCCTCTTTATTGGTCGCAATCTGCTCCCGATCGGCTGTGAACTCTTCCGCCACTGCCTGCATCTTACCCAGCTGTTCACTTCCAGCTGCCTGAATATCTTGGACTGCTTTCTCGCCAGATGCTGTAAGGTCTGTCTTGAGCTGTGTCCCAATTTCAATATTCTCACCAAGAGAAGTGTCCAATGCACCCGCTTGCTTCACAGTCGCACTCAGAGTCTCCTGAACCGTTCCTGCCGTCTCTGTAGACTCATTTAATGCAGTCTTGGCAGTTCCTGCTTCCCGGATGGACGTATCTAACTCTGTCTTTGCAGTTCCCGCCAGCTCCACCGACTTGTCCAGTGCTGTCTTAGTGTCACTAGCAGTCTGAATAGACTCATCCAGTTCTTCCTCGGAAACACCAGCATTTATAATGGTCTGTTCAAGTTCTCCCTTGGACTCTGCAACCTGATTTTGAATCCGTTGGATCTCGCCATCAGTGTGAGTAGTAATCTTGCCTACAGAAGTCTCTTCCTGATTCTGGATAGCTTCGATTGCTTCCTGCTTTTTCTCTCCGACTTTCCTAAGAGCATCTTCCTTGGTCTTTTCTGCTGTAACTGCACTCTCCGATGCACTAGCAGCATACTTACCGGCTTCTGTCGCACTTTCCTTTGCATTCTGCTCTGCCATCTTCGCTCGTTCAGCAGATGCATTGACCGCTACTACTGTCTCCCTAAAGAGATCCGGATCCGTCTCTGGATCTTCTGCCGGAGAGGTTGGCTTACTACGTACCCTGACCGGGATTGTAATTTCATATTTGGTGTTTCCTGAAGTCTCATCTGTCAGATAGATATAAGCATAGATCCGGTAATTACTTGTCGCACTGTGTGTCAGTAATTCATCCGGAATCTTTACCTCTGTAACTCCGTCTACCGTCGTGCCGACTCTGGATAATGTCTCTCCTGATTTCTCG
>NZ_JAQFCE010000011.1:0-93164 GCF_027690675.1 Bariatricus sp. TF06-38A | reverse complement strand
GAGTCATACCCTCCCTGATTTGGAACTATCTATTTTCCGACAGTCCCGTTTTTTATTTTCTACGCATTATAGTTTGCAAGAAACTGTGCTATCAATTCCACACAACCTTCCACATCTTTTTCATCTGCTACCTCTGCAGGCATGTGCATATAACGAAGCGGGATTGATACCAATACCATCGGTACGCCCTGATTTGAAAAATGAATCTTATCTCCATCCGTATAACTAAGCCTGCTTGCAGCTTCTCTCTGAACTGGAATTCCTACTTTTTTTGCACATTCTTCCATTTTGGCATTTAAAGTTTTTACCACGATCGGACTGTTGCAAAGAACCGGTCCACCCCCCAGAAGAACCGTTCCCATCTCAGCCGGATTCATTCCACTGCAGTCGCTTGTGTAAGTCACATCCACAACAATCGCAAGTGTCGGATTAATCCGTGTACTTGTCCAGAAAGCTCCGGTTTTCGTTGTCTCCTCTCCAGTTGTAGAAGCTCCATAGACACCAACTTTACATCCAAGCTCTTTCGCTCTCTTGATTGCTTCCATAATGATATAAACACCAAGTCTGTCATCCAATGCTCTGGCTGTAAATTTACCATTTGTCATCTTACGAATATGTGTATCCGGAACAATCGGATCTCCCAGACTTACATTCTTTAAAGCATCTTCTCTATCTTTCGCCCCAATATCGATCAGAAAATGCTTTGTTCCCAGATTTTCTTCTTTGAACAAATCACGATATGCTTCGACAACACCGTAAACCTCTCCGTTTTTTGTCTTGATACGCACCTGACGTCCCGGATAAGTTGCCGGAACAATTCCGCCTCTGTCAATCACCTGCAGTCTTCCATCTTCCCGGATGTTCGAAATCATAAGTCCGATTTCATCTGCATGTGCCGAAAGCATGATACGTACATCGTTTTCCGGATTCAGAATACATGTTAGATTTTGCATCTCATCACGGCAAATCTCATCTGTATATTCTTTCATTTCTTCTGTTACAATATCCTGCACCTGCTCCTCATAACCCGATACCGAAATACTGTTAAGAAGGTTATTTAAAAATTTTTCATTCATTCTAGTCATCTTCTTTCTTACTTAGCCGTAACTTTCAGAAGATCTGCAAATGCAGACAGATTATAGGTTCCAAGTCCGCTTGCAACTGCATCCCCGATAGCAGCACAATCCATTCCCCCTGCGATTGCTGCCTGCAGTCCTGCTTTTGCGTCTTCTACAACCAAACACTTATCAACCTGTTCGTCTACATACTCTGCTGCTTTCACAAATACTTCCGGATCCGGCTTTGATTTTGAAATATTATTTCCGTCTGAAATTGCATCGAAATACTCTCCAAGTCCCAACTGCCCGAGAATAAATCTTGCGTTTTTACTGGATGATCCAATCGCCAGTTTATATCCATTCGCACGAAGATCATCCAATGTTTCCTTTACTTCTGCAGACAGATCTGCAGGACTCATATTTTTCAGAAGTTCTTTATAGATATCATTTTTCTTTGTTGTCCAGCATTCTTTCTCTTCTTCGCTCATTTCTCCTTCATAGCGTTCCAGAATAATTTCAAAACTTTCCATACGGCTCACCCCTCTGAGTCGATTATTGATTTCTTCATCAAAATAGATTCCCAGTTCATCTGCAACTGCTTTCCATGCTTGATAATGATATTTATCTGTATGACAGATTACCCCATCCAAATCAAAAATTACTGCATTGTATTTCTTCATCTTTTGCTTCTCCTTCTGTTTCAGACAAGTTAGAAATGATGACAGCGGCTAGGATGATCGCACATCCGATCACCATGCGAAGTGTAATCACTTCATGCAGAATGATGATAGAAAAAATCGTTCCAAATACAGATTCCATTGAAAGTACAATCGCTGCTTTTGTCTCATCTACATACTTCTGGCATGCGGTCTGGAGCAGATAACATACAGTCGTACTGATTACTCCCAGATACAAAACACTTAACCATCCCTGTGTTGTAACCTGAAAATCGTTCTCTCCAAAAATCACAAGACTGACTGCCGATAATACAAATGCTGTGATCATCTGCACCATGTTCAGTACAGATGCCGGATATTTTTTCACAAATTCTCCGGTAAAAAAGATTTGGAACGCAAATCCTACCGCACAGAGAAGTGTAAGACCATCTCCCAGACTCAGTGTAAGATTTCCATTCAAAGAAAGCAGTGCTACTCCAATAACGGACATGATTGCTCCAATGATTCCTTTCATGCCTACTTTCTTCTTCAAAATTATAAATGCAATGAACGGCACTATAACTACATTCAGTGCTGTAAGGAATGCATTTTTGGAAGGTGTTGTATATTGCAGACCGATAATCTGAAGTGCAAATCCTGCAAAAAGTGCAATTCCCATCAGAATACCTGCTTTTATTGCACCTGCACGCTTCTCAAGTTTCCCTTCTTTTTTATGCTGTCCCATGCTGATCATCCCCATCAGCACAGATGCCAACAAAAATCTTACCATCATAATCTGGAAAGGCTTCATGCTTCCCAGTGCCATATCACTTGCGACAAAGCCGCCTCCCCATATGACCGTAACCAGTATAAGTCCTCCGATTGCCAGCCATTTTTTCATCATATATCCTCCCGTCTCTTTTTTAGATTGTTGTTACTTTTCCATTTATTTCAGCTTCTACAGGTTCTCCTGCAAGACGAATGACCTTTGCCTGATTACTTCCATCTGCCGTAATTTCAAGCCATGCCCCTCTATAATGCAGACGGAATGTTAATCCCTGCCATTCCTTTGGCATATTCGGATGAACTTTCAACATACCATCTTCTCTTTGCGCTACACCTGCAAACCCAAATACAATTGTCTGCCATACTCCACCAGTATTTGCCGCATGGATTCCTTCTCTTGTATTTCCCTGCATATTCAACAGGTCAATAAAGGCTGCGCGGCGAAGATACCGATATGCTTTTGAATCATCCCCTACTTTAAGCCCCATAACAGAGAAAATACTCGGACTCAATGAAGAACCATGAAGTGTACGCTTTTCGTAATAAGCGTAGTTTTCTTTAATCGTTTCTTCATCAAATTCATTTCCCATAAGGTGTAACAGCATAACAACATCTGCCTGCTTATTGATCTGTGTCTCTCTTGCTCTTTTTGTCTTAAGTGCATCCGGACGTACTGGCCAGTCATTCTCATCATATTTTTCGATTGTTACATTATCAAGCTCGAAATATCCTTCAAACTGTTCCAGAAGTCTTGTGCCTTCTTTTCTTGGCAGATACATCTTTTCCTGCACTTCTTTCCAGTGTGCAGTTTCCGCCTCTGTAAGTCCTGTCTTTTCGATCAGGATATCATACGCTTCCTGATTCTCTTTCTTGATTGATGCAAGCAGTGAAAGAACATATCCGAGATTCCATCTCGCCAGATAATTGGTATAGAGGTTATTATTAACCGGTTCATGCCATTCATCCGGTCCCGTTACCTGATTGATTTCATAACGATCCTGCTCTTTGTTGTACTCACAACGGCTTGCCCAAAATCTTGCTGTCTCTGTCAGAATCTCCGCTCCTTTGCTGTAAAGGAAATCCATATCCTGCGTGATCTTAACATAATTATAGATTCCATAAGCAACTGCTGCTGTTACATGATGCTCATATACCGCAACATAACATCTATAACAGGTTCCATCCGGCTCAATGGTCCAGTCCGGACACTGCTCTGTACCATCATCTGCTGACTCCCACGGATACTGTGCTCCTTTATATCCATTCTTATGTGCATTTGCACGCGCTGCATCCAGAAGATGGTATCTGTAATTTTCCAGATTCTGTGCAGTCTTCGGAAATACCCATGAGAAAAACGGAAGCATAAAAAGTTCGGTATCCCAGAAAGCATGTCCACCATATTCTTCTCCTGTTAAAAGCTTTGCCCCAACATTCACATGGTCATCATGTTCGTTTCCCGTACTCATCAGATGGAAGATGTTAAAACGGACTGCACGGTTCAATTCATCATCCCCTGTAATCTGAATATCTGCATTTTCCCACATCTTCTTATAAACATCTTCATGCGCTTTCAGTTCCTGATCAAATCCCGTTTCAACAAATCCTTCAATTTCTTTTTCGATTGTTGTATGAAGAGCATAAGCCGGACATTCTCTTTCTGTATACATCGAAACATATTTTACGATTTCTACTTCTTTTCCTTCTTCTACATGGATATCACCAAATTCCACACTCTGCTCACCAAATCTGCTTATCATTCTGTTTCCAAGAATCTGTTTTCCATCTGCATAAGCTTCGATACGGCATCCACAACCTACATGCAGATGATTTTCTCTGGTTGCAACTTCCACATAACATCCATCTGCTGCCAGCTTTTCATTCGCTGTCATATAAGTATGTTTTACCTTAAAGCGTGGTGCATCATAAAAATTAATGATCGTACCATCAATAATACTTTCTACTTCAATAATTCCACTGTAGTTGAGCGGTGTCACATAAAGCCGGATTCCCATCCTGTGTACATTGTTTCTGCTCACAAACCGGATTCCTTCGATCAAAGTCTCTCTTCCTTTTGAGTCCTTCAGACGAACTCTCTTTCCAAGAAAAGCTCCTTTCATATCAAGCACTCTTGAAAATTCCAAAATTTCACAGTCTTCAATTCCAATCAATTCTTTTTCTACATAAAGTCTGATTCCAAGCCAGTTCGGAAGTGTGGAAAGTTCACGCATAAATGTCTCTGACTTGTCAAACACTCCATTGATATAAAGATATGGAAGTGTAATCTTTGTTCCTTCCTCATGACTTCCCCGGATTCCGAGGTAGCCATTGGAAAGTGCAAACAAACTCTCATATTTGAGATTCTCTTTTGCCTCATACTGATCCTGCCAGATGAGCCATTCATCGCTATGTAATCTGTTTCTCAGATTTCCTGAAAACATTTCTCTGCTCATATATGATTGTCTCCTTTATTCTTAATCGATATACTGTTTTCTTGCCTTCCGGATTTCGGTTCCGCATTCTGCTGCCTGCACAGTAAATGCCATTGCAAAATCCTGAAGTTTTACTTTATTTTCTTCCAACTGTTCTTCTCCACAGCTGTTGCTTCCAAGTCCTGACTGGCGATAATCCAGATGGATAATCACATCATCCGCTTTTTCAATTTCAAATGGATGCTGTGCTTTTTCCAGACTTTCATCGGTATAATTAGCAAGGTTCAGACCAAGCTTCTCCTCCATCTTGCATAACAGACCATCTTTTCCATCTCCAATACGGAACCATTTCACCTGTTCATGATGTCCGTTTTCCTGTGGGAATACATAATCTGTCATCATCCCGTCAACTGTATTTTCGTAAATTCCCATAATAGATGCAGCCTTACTGTCTACATAACTCTCACCAGGTCCCATACCATACCACATCGTCTTCTGAAAGTTTTTATTTCCTTTCATAATGACTCCGATACGTGGTAAGAACGCTGGTTCCAGTTTTCCTCTCTGAACAGCTTTTCCCTGAATTTCCACCTTCATCTGTCCACAAGAATAAACCGTATAAGTGTAATCACATTCAAATCCCCAGGACTGGTTATAGCAACTGAAGAATGTTCCGATCCGGACGATCACCTTATCGTCTTCTTTCAGACAGCTGACATATTCTGTCTCTTCTACCGGTTTCTGAATAAAATATTTATTCATCCAGTCCTCTTTCTTGTACATGTCGTTATCGATTGTTGCACGGTATACATTCATTCTCGGTCCTTCAGTCAGATACTCTTTTCCATCTTTTCCAAAAGAAATCAATTTTCCAAATACAGTACTGAATTTTGCTGTCACACGGCTGTTTTCTACAGTAAGCCCCCCCTGTTCTTCTGTTACCTGAAGCTTATCAGCTGTTTCTCTTACCGAAAATCCATCTTTTCGGATCTGCATCGGAATCTGGACTTTCTTGATTTCATACCCTGCTGGTGCATAGTTTCTTTCTTCTTTCTGACATACAGTCAGATTCAGATAATAGTCTGTATTTTCCTGTAATTCAAATGCTGTAATTGGTAGGGCAATGATCTTGCCTTCATGCGGAGCAACCGAAAGTCCTTCAACGGTTCCGTCCTGTATCATCTGATCTTCCGCTTTTACTTCCCAATAAAGTGTTGTCGTATCCAGATTCAGGAAATCATAATAATTCCGGATCTGAATCTTGTTCATGCTTCCTTCAACAGCTGTAATTTCTACTGGTGCAATGATCTGTTTGTATTCTTCCATTCCCGGAGACGGTGTTCTGTCCGGCATCAGAATCCCATCGATGCAGAAGTTCCCGTTTGTTGGAAAATCTCCATAATTTCCACCATATTTATAATATTTCTTATCCTTTTCTTCAGTGTAAATTCCATGATCATACCACTCCCAGAGAAATCCACCCTGAAGACGTTTGTACTTGCGATACATATCCTGGTATGCTTTTAATCCTCCAGGACCATTTCCCATCGCATGTCCATATTCACACATTACGTGTGGCTTATCCCCTTTGATCTGATATTCTGCAATCTCTTTGAGACCTTTCAGTCTGGTATACATCGTAGAATATACATCTGTCACTTCTGCCTCAAAATCTCCCTCGTAATGAACCAGTCTGGTATCATCCAACTCACGGATTGCTTCTGCTGCACTACGGAAATTGCATCCGAATGCGGATTCATTTCCCATAGACCACATAATAATCGATGGATGATTTCTATCTCTCTTTACCATACGGACACTACGATCTACGTAAGCATCTTTCCAGGTCTCATCATCTGTGATCCATGTGTAATTTTCTACCCATTCAAATCCATGGCATTCCAGGTCTGCTTCATCGATCACATAAAGTCCATATTCGTCACACAGATCATAAAAATATTCATTTGCCGGATAATGCGAGCAACGAACAGCATTGATATTGTACTGTTTCATCAGACGAATATCTGATTCCATCTGCTCTCTTGTCACTCTTCTTCCTTCTCTTGGATTATAATCATGATGATTGACTCCGTTCAGAAGGATTACCTGATTATTGACACGGAAGTTCTTATCTTTGATCTCGATTTTGCGGAATCCACATCTGACTGTTACTTCCTGGTTTTCTGTCATTACTGTAAATTCATATAACTCAGGTGTCTCGGCTGTCCATGTATGAACTTCCGGGATCTCAGCCTCAATACATATATCTTTTCCTTCCGAAACAAGCTCACCTTCAAGAACAGTCTTTCCTTTATAAGAAAGCTTCCAGCCAAGATTTGTACCAGCCTGTTTCATTGTAATTCCAGCTGTAAAAAAACCATTTTTGTAGCTGTCATCCAATGTCCCATTTACACGAAGATCCAGAACTGCATTCTTTTCCTCATTGATCAGTTCTACATCCCTGTAGATTCCTGATAACCACCACATATCCTGATCTTCCAGATAAGTACCGTCTGACCACTTGTATACACGAACGGTAATGTCATTTTCACCTGTTTTTACAAACCCGGTAATGTCAAATTCTGAAGGCAGTCTGCTGACTTTTCCAAATCCAACATGGTTTCCATTTACCCATACATCAAATGCACTGTCAACACCATGGAATTTCAGAACCGTGTCTTTTTCCATCCACTGTTCATCTAATACAACTGTCTTTTTATAAATTCCAGTTGGATTTTCATCTGGTACATGCGGTGGGTTTACCGGAAATGGATATAACACATCTGTGTAATGCATCTTGTCATACCCTCTAAGCTGCCATACGGACGGAACATCAATCTTATCCCATCCTTCACATGCCCCCGACTGTTCAAATCCTTCCGGCGATAATTCCGGTGCATCAACATATTTAAAAGCCCATTCTCCATTTAAACTGATTTTCTTTTGCGAATCTTTATAAAAAGCCGTTCGTGCTTCTCTTCTCCCAATTCCGGTAATCCGATGGTCTTCCCATCTTTTTACTTTTTTTCTTGCCATAATTTTCTCCTCTCAAGTGGTATCCCATATAAGACAGCAACAGCGGTCAGACAGATACAGTCTGCCTGACCGCTCCATACGCCTGTCTATTTGATAGAACCACTGGTTCCTTCAACAATATATTTCTGCGCGATAATGAAAATAATGATCGGCGGAATAATCATAATAATCGTAATACAAAGCATCGGAATAATCTGTGTACTGTGAACTCCTTTAAATGAAGCAAGTCCAAGTGCCAATGTATATTTGCTTCTGTCCTGTAAGAAAATGAGTGGTCCAAGATAGTCATTCCATACAGTCAGCATATTAAGTACACCGACAAGAATCAATGAAGGTTTCATGATCGGCATGAAAATCTTCCAGTAAATCTGGAACTGATTTGCGCCGTCAATTCGTGCTGCTTCCTCAAAATCCTTCGGGATTCCCATAAGGAACTGTCTCATCAGGAATACATAATAGGCAGATCCGAACCATGCCGGCACGATCAGCGGCTTCAGTGTATTGATCCATCCGAATAAGTTGAATTCCATGTACTGCGGAATCATGGTAACATCCCATGGAATCATCATTGTTGAAAGCAGGATCATAAAGAGGATATTTTTTCCTTTAAAGTTAAATCTTGCAAATCCATAAGCAACCAGTGAACATGAAAGAACCTGTCCGACTGTTGTCAGAACTGTTACAAGAATTGAATTCCAAAGATATGTTCCAAACGGCTGTGATTTCCATGCATTAATAAAGTTCTCAAAATGCCATTCTGCCGGCAGAAGTTTCGGCGGATATGCAATTGCTTCTCCTTCTGTCTTAAATGCAGAAAACAGCATGTAAATAAACGGTGCAAGAAAGTAAATGGCTACCAGTCCGAGTAATATGTAAATTACAATTTTTGATTTTTTAGACATCTTCATTACTTTCTACCCCCTTTTTTCTTTTTTGTTTTCTTTGCTCCGCTGTTTTTAGCTTCTGTCTCATAGAATACCCATGCGGATGATGACTTGAATACCACGGCAGTCAGCAGCAGAATGATGATAAACATTACCCATGCGTTTGCACTGGCATATCCAAGTTTGTGATGTTTGAATGCGTTATTGTATGTATACAGTCCATAGAAGTAGGTAGATTTAAGCGGTCCACCTCCGGTAAGAAGCATAACCAATGTTACCTGTTGGAAAGAACTGATAATTGACGTAATCAGGTTAAATAAAATTGTAGGTGTAATAATCGGAAGCGTAATACTGAAAAATTTTCTTGCAGGACCTGCTCCATCAATAGATGCAGCTTCGTATACATCAACCGGAATATTTTTGATATCTGTGTAGAAGATAAGCATCATCGTTCCAACACCAAACGCACTTGCAATTATAACTGCAAGGAGTGCCCATGCCGGATCAACCAGCCACTTCGGTCCTTTGATTCCCAGAAGAGATAACAGATAATTCAGTACGCCATAATCTCCGTTGAGGATCCATCCCCAGATGATAGAAACCGCTACACCTGAGATAACTGCCGGAATATAGAAAATTGTACGGAATACTTTTACTCCTTTAACCGGCTGTGTGATCAGCATTGCAAGGAACAATGCAATAATCATGTTAAGCGGTACGAAAATTGCCGCATATTTCAAACTGATTATAAGGGATTTCCAGAACTGTTTGTCCTTTGTAAACATATCAATATAGTTTCCAAGTCCCCTGAATGTTGGCGCTGTAGTAAGCGGCCACTCAAAAAAGCTCATGATCAAAGACAGAATCAGGGGACCGATTGTAAATACAAGGAACCCGATAATCCACGGCATAATAAACAAATACGGTGTGGCCGTCTTCAGGAATTTTCTCTGCTTCATTTTTCTTCTCTCCTATTTATCGGCGCCGGAATCATAAATTGTTCCGGCGCCGGTTTGTTTGTATGCTATTACTGTGCGTCTGCTGCTTCTTTTAAAACATCTTTTACATCCATGTATGAGCTTGGATTGAAAATCTGTTCAAATGATAAGCTGAGGTTTTCTGAAATTTCTGACCAGTCTTCAATCAGGAAGCTTGCCGGAGTATGTCCATCACTCTGCTCAAGCATCTCATAGAATGGTGCATATTCTGGTTCATCCATGATACCTTCAGATTCTACAACACTGTTAAGTACCGGAAGTTCCATACCGATTCTTGCTTTGTTGCATTCTTCGCCTGTCCAGTATTTTACAAATTCCCATGCAGCATCTTTATTCTTGCTGTCCTTTGAAATAGAAAGTCCTGAAGAGCTCAGAATACTTACAGAGGTCTTTCCGTCAAAAGAAGGAATTTTTGCCACACCATAATTCATTCCATCCTCATTAAGAGAAGCAATTGACCATGATCCATATACATACATTGCTACTGTACCGGCACGGAATTCATCAGTTCCGTTCTTTTCTGTTGCAATTGCATATCCGTCTTTTTCCATATCCTGGAACATTTTAAATACTTCCTGAGATTCTTTTGAATCAATTTGACCTGCCATCTGTCCGTCTTCGTCACAATATGCAGTTCCATTGCTCCACAGATACATTTCAAAATCATACGGATCTGGTTTCATCTGGAATGCAAAACCTTTCTGACCTGTCTTTTCTTCAATTGTCTTGGCAGCTGCCTGAAGATCCGACCATGTCCAGTCATCTGTAGGTTCTTCTACACCAGCCTGTGCAAAAAGATCTTTGTTATAGAAAAGTGAATGTGTTGTAAATCCCACTGGAATACCATATGTTGTTCCGTCTAATGAGTTGTAATTCCACAGTGTGCTGTAGAAATCATTCTTATAGTCATCGCCTTCTTTGTCGATATACTCATCCAGAGGTTCAAGACCATCTGCATATGCCGGGTAGTTCCACATATACATAACATCCGGTGTATCTCCAGATCCCATACCTGCACTGATCTTTGTATCAAAATCACTTCCGTATGCTTCCAGTGTTACTTCAATGTCATCATGTTCCTCATTAAATTTATCTACAAGTTTCTGCTGAGCATCTACATCATCAGCTACATCCCATGTTGCAAAACGTATTGCTGTCTTTCCGTCACTTGTCTTTCCATTATTACTGTCTTTCTTGTTTCCACAAGCAGTCAGCATCATTGTTCCTGTAAGTGCAAGTACGCACATTACTGCAATTTTCCTCTTCATAAATCATTTCCTCCTTTGATTCACTTATTTTATTTGGTAAAACCACTATACCGTTTTACCGGTTAAATGTAAATACTTTTTACCCTATAAATATTTTTTCTCTATTTTACCTATTATTTACACCATATTTTTATATACTTTTCACAATTTTTATCTTGGTAAAACTATATTTTTATTTTAAATAAAGTTGTCTGTTTTTACTTGATTGATTTTAACTCTTTATTTTTAGCTAAAAAATCATAACAAAACAATCTGTCATCACTCGATCTGTATACATAAAGAGACTATAGGACATTCTCCGTTCCATAGCCTCTTACTTTTTTACCTTATTAAAATTTTTTAACACTGTCACGTATATAAAGTTTAGTCGGGATTGAAACTTTTACACAAATCTCTCTTCCATGTATAATTCGCTCTTCCAGAAGTTTTACTGCATATTCTCCCATGAACTCCATGTACAATCTCACCGTAGTAAGTGGAGGAACCATGTATTTCGCAGTTGGGATATCATTAAAGCCAATAATACTGATATCATCCGGTATTTTAAGCCCAAGTTCATATGCAGCCCGATAACTTCCTGCTGCCATCGAATCATTCGCAACAAACAAGGCAGTCGGCAGATTCCCTTCCTCGTAAAACTCTTTCAGAAGTTTGTATCCATATTTTGCATAATAAGCACCAAACTTTGTATATTCCGGGTGATACAGTCCCCGTTTTTTCAAAGCGTTCTGAAAATGCTGTATTCTCGTATCCAGTACTTCATCCCCCTCCTTATCAACTTCTCGACAGCCGATCATCCCTATTTTCGTATGTCCACACCCTACCAGATAGGAAACAATCTCTTCTACTGCCCGTCTATAGTCTACCACAATTGAATCGAATCTCTTTGGGTTTGGATCTGCATCAATAAATATAACCGGGCATTCCCATATCTCTATTGCTTCTACCATTTTTTTTGTGAATGTACCGGTACAGATTACACCATCTAATCCGTTGATCATCTCCGGCGAATCATCCAGTTTCACAATCACCTTTGTATATCCTTCTTCTTCCAGTTTTTTTTCTATAGCAAGCCTGATACAAAGATAATAAGGATCCTGAAGTTCTTCTTCAGGAGAATAAGAATAAAATACACCTATCTTCAGTTTTCGCCTGCGTTTTTTCTGTGCGCGTACTTCGTATTCTAATTCCTCTGCAATTTCAAAAATTCTTTTTTTTGTCTCTTCCTGCGCATTCAAAGTTTCATCATGATTCAACACTCTGGATACTGTCGCTATGGAAACCCCCGCTTTTGCCGCAATGTCCTTAATCGTCGCCATGTCCTTCCCCCATTATTTCTCTTTCTTTTTATTTTCTTTCAATATTGCCTTAATGCATTTTCCCTTGATGACTTTCCTTTGCAATTTATTCAATTCATTATAGCACACATTTCGGAGAAATAAATAGCTTTAGTAAAATTTAACTTTTTTACTGCTCTGTTTTTCAACTTTTACTTTTACCTAGAACTTTATACGTTGCAAAAAACCAGGCAGTTCACTTTTAAATGTGATTCTGCCCGGTTGTTTATTTCTTAGAATTCATCTGCTACTATTTATTTTCTATACGCAGCTTCATTCCATCTTAATTCATTTTTGAAATCTCTGATCTTTGTATCTTTATCGATATAAACAGCTTCGATTCCCATTTCTTCTGCCCAGTCACCCATCTGTTCCGGTGTCAGGTCATAAGAGAATGCTGTATGGTGAGCTCCACCTGCCAGGATCCAAGCTTCTGCACCTGTTCTGAGGTCTGGCTGTGGTGTCCAGAATGCAGTTGCAACCGGAAGCTTCGGCATCGGTTTTTCTGTCTTCTTGCAGTCTACACTGTTGATGATCAGGCGGAATCTGTCGCCAAGATCAACAAGTGATGTTGCGACAGCCGGTCCTTCTTTGGCTGTAAATACAAGACGTGTAGGGTCTTCTCTGTCACCCATGCTAAGCGGCTGGCACTTGATGCTGATCGGTCCATCTGCGATTGTCGGGCAAACTTCCAGCATATGAGCTTCCAGGATACCTTCTTTTCCAGGTACAAGGTTGTATGTGTAGTCTTCCATGAAGGAAGTTCCCTTTGCATCTTTCTTGCCCTGTGTCATGATCTTCATTACACGAACCATAGCTGCTGTCTTCCAGTCACCTTCCGCACCGAAACCATATCCTTTTTCCATCAGTCTCTGCATTGCAAGTCCCGGAAGCTGCTGAAGTGATCCAAGATCTCCGAAGTGTGTAACAATTGCCTGATAATTGTTTGCTTCAAGGAATCTTTCAAATCCAAGTTCGATCTGAGCCTGAACTGCCACATGTTTTCTGAATTCAGCTTCATCTCTTCCTTCCAGAAGGATCTGATATTTGTCATAGTATTCTTCAACAAGTGCATTTACATCACCCTGTCCAACTTGAGCTACTGCGTCAGCAACTTCATTTACCGGGTAAGCATCAACTTCCCATCCGAATTTGATCTGAGCCTCTACTTTGTCACCTTCTGTTACGGCAACGTTTCTCATGTTGTCAGCTACACGCATAACACGTACATGACTGCTTTCGATGACACCAACTGCTGTACGCATCCAGTCACCGATTCTTTCCTGTGTTTCTTTGTCTTCCCAGTAACCCATGATGACTTTACGGTTCTTATGAAGGCGTGTGAAAATATGTCCGAATTCACGGTCACCATGAGCTGCCTGATTCTCATTCATGAAGTCCATATCGATGGTGTCGTATGGGATTTCACGGTTGAACTGTGTATGAAGGTGAAGTAATGGTTTTCTCAGTTCTTTTAATCCGAGAATCCATGATTTTGCCGGTGAGAATGTATGGCACCATGTAATAACACCTGCACAGTTTTCATCTGTATTTGCTTCGTTGAAGGTTCTTCTGATTACTTCATTCGTGATCAGGGTTGGTTTCCAGACTACTTCGTATGGAAGAATTCCTGATTCATTGAGGGCTTTTACGATGATCTGTGAATGTTCTGCTACATGTGCGAGACATTCATCTCCGTATAAATCCTGTGATCCTGTGCAAAACCAAAATTTGTAATCTTTCTGTACTAACATGTTTTTATTCTCCTTTTTGTTTAATTGATTTACTCTATCTTCCCAATACAAGTTCGGTCTTACTAAGCTCGCAGTCGCATACGCTCCCACTCGCTAAGTACGCCGAACAGGCAACGCACTAAATTCATGTGTCGCCTACGGCTCGCATTCATTAAGTGCTTTAGCCTTGTCCATAGTACGCGTCTTTACCGTGTTTTCTGTAGTAGTGTTTATCCTGTAATTCCTGTGGGGCAGGTTTTACGTCTGGATTGATCATTTCGCAGCGAGCTGCCATTTTAGCTACTTCTTCGAGTACGACTGCATTATGTACTGCATTGTGTGGATCGGTTCCCCAGGTGAATGGTCCGTGGTTCTTGCAGAGTACTGCAGGCATTGCCATGTATTCTGTACCTTTGAAATGTTCCACAATGAGAACTCCTGTATTCTTCTCATATGCTTCGTCGATTTCTTCTTTTGTCAGATTGCGGACACATGGGATCTCACCGTACATATAGTCGGCATGTGTGGTTCCGTAGCAAGGGATTCCTCTTCCTGCCTGTGCCCAACTGGTTGCCCATGGGGAATGTGTATGGACGATACCACCCATATCCGGGAACGCTTTGTAGAGTTCCAGATGTGTTGCCGTATCAGAAGACGGATTTAAGTTGCCTTCCACGCGGTTTCCTTCCAGGTCTACAACAACCATGTCATCTGCTGTCATTTTGTCATAATCCACACCGCTCGGTTTGATCACAACAAGCCCGCTTTCGCGGTCGATTCCGCTGACATTGCCCCAGGTAAATGTGACAAGTCCATACTTAGGCAGAAGCATATTGGCTTCATAAACCTCTTTTTTCAGTTCTTCTAACATTGCTTTAGCCTCCTACTGTGTTTATGTAAAATATTTCGGGTTCTATTTCATAGTCTCTGTTGCAGCTTTCATGATCGGAAGCGTCTTCTTGAAGCGTTCGATAAATGTATTGTATCCTTCTACATCCTTCGGATCCGGATCCATCTTTGTACCCTTCTGTCCTGCAAATACTTTTGCATCCAGATAATCATCCAGGGCTTCGTCTTCTGCCTTGTTGTTCATGTAAGATGCAAGAAGTGCGATTCCCCATGCTCCGCCTTCTCCGGCTGTCTCCATAACAGATACCGGTGTGTCAAGTGCTGCTGCCAGGATGCTCTGTCCAACGCCTTTTGTCTTAAAGAGTCCACCGTGTCCGAGAATCTCATCAACGGCTACCTTCTCTTCTTTCAGAAGAATGTCCATTCCGACTTTCAGGACTTCCAGAGATGCATATAAGTTTGCTCTCATGAAGTTTGCAAGATTGAATTTGCTGTCTGGCATACGAACAAATAACGGACGTCCTTCATCAAATCCAACAACCGGTTCTCCTGCGAAGAAGTTATAAGACATCAGACCGCCACAGTCTGCATCACCTTCCAGAGCTTTGTTGTAAAGAGTTCCGAACAGATCGTTCATATCGACTTTCATACCGAATGCTTCTGCAAATTCTTTGAAAATATTTACCCATGCATTCAGATCTGAAGTACAGTTGTTGCAGTGAACCATTGCCACGGCATCTCCTGCAGGTGTTGTTACCATATCGATCTCTTCATGTACTTTCTCAAGTGCTTTTTCAAGAACAACCATTGCAAATACACTGGTTCCTGCTGATACATTACCGGTGCGGATTCTGACGCTATTCGTAGCTGCCATACCGGTTCCTGCATCACCTTCCGGAGGGCATACCGGAATGCCTGCCTGAAGCTTTCCTGTTGGGTCCAGAAGCTTTGCACCTTCTTCGGTAAGTGTTCCTGCCTTTTCACCTGCAACCAAGACTTTTGGAAGGATATCTTCTACTTTCCAAGGATATCCTTTCGGTGCAACCAGTTCATCGAACTTGGCAAGCATCTCTTTATTCCAGTTACGTGTTGTGCTGTCGATCGGGAACATTCCGGATGCGTCACCAACGCCAAGGACTTTCTCTCCTGTCAGTTTCCAGTGTACATAACCTGCAAGCGTTGTAATAAAATCAATATCCTTTACATGCTCTTCTTTGTTCAGAATTGCCTGATACAGATGTGCTCCGCTCCATCTCTGTGGCATATTGAAACGGAATAATTCTGTCAGTTCTTTTGCTGCCTGCTCTGTCATTGTATTTCTCCATGTACGGAACGGTACAAGCTGTTCTCCTGCTTTGTCAAATACCATATATCCATGCATCATGGCACTGAATCCAAGTGCTCCGACAGTAGTAAGCTCTACGTCATACTGCTTCTTCACATCTACAGCAAGATCTCTGTAGCAGTCCTGAAGACCTGTCCAGATATCCTCTAACGTGTAAGTCCAGACACCGTTGTCAAGACGGTTCTCCCATTCATGGCTTCCCGAAGCAATCGGTGCATTATCTTCTCCTACCAGAACTGCTTTGATTCGTGTGGAACCAAACTCGATTCCAAGGGAAGTCTTTCCCGCTTCGATCATACTTTTTACATCACTCATTTTTTCTTTACCTTTCCTTTCATAAAATATATTTGATTTGATAAATATTTCTATTTGATGATTTTTACAGAACTCCGGTTGATAATCTCCGGTTTCAGTTCCACACTGTCCGGCACTTCTTTCTCCTGCATAAGATCAAGGATCTCTTCTGCTGCCTTCTTCGCTAGCTCCCGGATCGGATTCTTCACAGAAGCAAGCGGTACTTCGCAATAATTTGCCAGATCAGAATCATCGATTCCAATGATCGACATCTTGTCCGGCACTTTGATCTTCTGTTCCAGACATGTCGCCGCAAGGTTGCTCGCAACCTCATCGTTGTAGCATACACATGCCGTACATCCCTGAATCCTTCTTAAAATCCAGCTGCTCTCCTCACGCATATTGCGATTGCGCACATCTTCGGTATCAATCCAGACAATCCGTTTATCTTCGATCCTGATATCTGCTTCCATTAAAGCTTCGATATAACCGGCATACCTTCTGTGTCCCTGCCCGTCATCTGCCTTGAAAATTGCTGCGATCTCACGGTGTCCGCACTGGATCAGATATTTCGTCGCCATCTTCCCTGCTATCTTGTCATCAAGACTTACATGCGGCGCTTTCAGTTCCGGATAATAGCTGTTGATAAAGATCACCGGGATTCCCTGCTCCATGATCTGCCTGTACAGATTGAGATTTGGATTAGGAAGGCCACTCTTTGTCGGTTCCGCTATAATTCCATCCACTCTTTTCTTATCCAGAATGCTTTTCAATATAAAACGTTCTTTGTCTACAGAATTGTTGGTGATGGAAATCTGGATTCCATATCCGGCGCGTGACATCTTGTTCTCGATTTCCTGAATAATACCAGAAAAAATATATTCCTGAACAAAAGTTGTCATCACTGCGATCTGCATCGTTTTTTTTCGTCTGACCCCGATGATGCCACTTTCCTTTATATAAGTCCCACTTCCACGGCGTTTCTCGATCATACCTTCTTTTTCCAGAACAGCGATCGCATGTCTGACGGTCTGACGGCTTACCCCAAACCGGTCACAAAGCTGGTATTCCGACTCTATCCGCTCTCCCGGCTGCAGTTTTTCCGCTTCAATCTGTTCTCGAATCCATCTTACAATTCCTTCATATTTTGCTGATGTTTCTTTCACTTTTTTCTTCTTTTCCACCTGATTTACGTACAAATCCCCTGCTCTCCTTACCTCTAATATACCTTAAGAAACACCTGATTTTCAACCCGTAATATGTTACAAATTATCGTACAACTTTTGTATATTTTTGCTAAGTTGTATTTATTATATGTGTACAACTTGAATACATATTTGTTTTTCATCGAGGTCCTAACTTGTATTCTTCTTTTTGTATCTTTTGTGCACTTCTTATAAAACATCAAATAATATGGTATTGTTTTTTGATGCCACCAAAACAAGTATAACAAGCTTTTTTCGATTCACGTACTTCTGTAACCTCTTCCCTTCACCAAATGCAGAACCTTGTGCAAGCGCCAATCTGCACTTGGCTCACCATATACACAACAAGAGCAGATAAAAGCTTTTTCATTGCCTTTATCTGCTCTTGTTGTTTTTCATCCGCGCTATTGATTTTCTTCGATCGCCATAATCATATCTACACGATCCTGGTGACGTCCCCCAAGGAACTCTGCACCAAGAAATGTATCAAGGATCATCTTTGCCATCTCGATTCCAATTACTCTTGCACCGAACGCAATCACATTTGCATTATTATGTTCTCTTGCCATCTTTGCCGTATATGGTTCAGAACACACCGCTGCGCGGACACCGTGAACCTTATTGGCTGCCATGGAAATTCCAAGACCGGTTCCACAGATTGCAACTCCGAGATCCACTTCTCCGTCTGCAACTGCTTTTCCAATCTTTTCCCCATATTTCGGATAAGGACAGCTCTCATAAGAATCAGTTCCGTAATTGACAACTTCATATCCTTTTTCCACAAGATACTCTACCACCTGCTTTTTCATATCCACTGCAGAATGGTCATTCGCAATCCCTATTTTCATATCTCATCTTCCTCCTTCCCCTTTATACTCAATACTTACAAAAAGAACACCGGATGTACGATATGAACATCCGGTGTTTAAATCCTACTTTTTTATTATAGGCAATTAAAAAGTTTCCGTCAATACCCGTCGTTTTCTCTTTTCGCCTGTAATGTTTCAAGTACTGTTCTTTCTTTAGTTTTTCTTCTTCAGGCTTGCAAATACAGACTGCAGAACGATGAAGAAGCAGAGGAGTGCGGAAAGTACGATTCGTACCCACCAGCTTGAAAGTGTTCCCTGTGTAGTGATCAGACTTGAAATCGTTCCTTTAATCAGTACACCGAACAGGGTTCC
Organism: Bariatricus sp. TF06-38A; assembly: GCF_027690675.1. Taxonomy (NCBI): domain Bacteria; kingdom Bacillati; phylum Bacillota; class Clostridia; order Lachnospirales; family Lachnospiraceae; genus Bariatricus; species Bariatricus sp. TF06-38A. The sequence continues at coordinate 74,105 of NZ_JAQFCE010000011.1, read as the reverse complement.
GAATGGAGTTCCGACACCACCACTAAGTAGTGTACCCCCGATAACGGCTGCTGAAATCGCATCCATCTCAAGACCTTTTGCCTGTTCTACGAATCCGGCACAGCTGTTCATACAGAAAAGGAATCCGCCGAGTCCTGCAAGAAAGCCGTCCAGAAGGTATGCAGCCATTTTTGTTCTCTTAACATTCAGTCCCATCATAAGTGCACTCTGTTCATTTCCACCAATCGCATATACAGAACGTCCGAATTTTGTATACTTCATAACGATTATGATTACGATCAGAACGATGATTGCAATGATAACTGTCGGATAAATATATGCCGGGAGGAATTTTCCCCTCTTACTGTAAGAACCAAACGGCATGTAAATTTTGTATTTAGCCCATGCCATGAAAGTTGCATTTTTGATAGAAATCATATCTGTACTGATGATTGATGTCATACCACGTCCAAAGAACATACCTGCCAGTGTAACAATGAATGGCTGGATCTCCAGATAAGATACCAGGAATCCCTGAACCAGACCAAAGAGAAGTCCGATCACCAGTGCCATAAGAAGTGCGGTATAAGCGCTTGCACCGTGATTTTCCATCTGGTTTGCAGCAACCATACATACAAGTGCTGTAACAGAACCAACTGAGATATCGATTCCAGCTGTGATCATAACGATCGTTTCGCCCATCGCGATAACCAGAAGACCTGCATTGGAAATGAACAGATTCAGGAACATCTGCGGTTTTGCAAAACCTTTGTCGTTAAATACGATCATACCCGCTGCGTACATTACAACAAACAGTAAAATTGTAATCATAAGGAGGAATGTCGTTCCGTTAATTTTCTTTTTTGTTCCGGATACTTTTGCTTTCATTAGTTAGCTCCTCCTTTCACTGCAGCCTTTGATGTTCTTTTTTCTTTCTGCACTGCAATAAATTTCTTGAATACCGGGCTCTGAAGGACAACGATGACTACAACAACGATTGCCTTGTAGACCGGAAGCTGATCGGCTGATACATTCAATCCGTAAAGAACAGTTGTAAGTGCCTGGATTGTATAAGCTCCGATCACAGATCCCATCAGGCTGAACTTACCACCACCAAGGGCATTTCCACCAAGGGCAACTGCAAGGATGGCATCCATTTCAAGGTTCAGACCAATGTTGTTGGCATCTGCTGAGTAGATACGGCTGGAAGCCACAAATCCTGCAACACCTGCAAGTACACCACAGATCAGGTAAGTAAGGAACTTGATCATGGTTGAATTAAGTCCGACCAGTCTGGATGCGGTTCCGTTAATACCAACGCTCTCGATATAAAGTCCAAGAGCTGTCTTTTTCAAAATAACATATGCAATGATAACTACGATAATTGCAATTACAACTGGCATCGGAATCGGGAATTTTCCGACATAGCTTCCGAATACCTGATAAGATTTCACACGGATATATGTAATCTGTCCGTCTGTGATCAGCTGGGCGATACCACGTCCTGCTGTGTAAAGGATCAATGTCGCAACCATCGGCTGAATATTCAGCTTTGCAACCAGAAATCCGTTAAATGCACCGCAGATTCCTGAAGCAACCAGTGCTGCAAGAAATGCAACGATAATCGGTGCTGACAGAGAGTTTACAGATACTTCCCCACCGGAAAGGATCTGGCAGCATACGGCTCCTGCGACTGCCATAACAGCTCCGACACTGATGTCCTGTCCTCCGGAAGCTGCTGTAACAAGTGTCATACCAACTGACAAAATAACCAGCTCGGATGCACGGTTGATCACATCGACCGGATATCCGTATGGAACTCCATTCTTAAGAGACATGCTTAAGAAGCCCGGAATTGTAATTGTAGCTACGATAATGATTGCAAGCAGACACACCAGTGGCATGAAAAGCCTCATAGAGGTAAGCTTTTTCCATGTTGATTTATTTGTGCTCATTACTCTTCACCTCCTGCGATTGCTTTCATGATACCTTCCTGTGATAATTCATCACCGGAAATTTCTCCAACCTTCTTACCGTCTCGCATAACTGCCATACGTGAACAGGTACGGAGCATTTCTTCTACTTCTGAAGAAATAAATGCAACCGCCATTCCCTGATCTGCAAGATCAAGTACCAGTTTCTGGATCTCTGTCTTGGTTCCGATATCAATACCTCTTGTAGGTTCATCCAGGATCAGGAAATCCGGATTGGTAAGAAGCCATCTACCAATGATAACCTTCTGCTGGTTACCACCTGACAGACTCTTGATCGGAGTTTCACGGCTTGCTGTCTTAATCTGAAGCATCTTAATATATTTATCTGCTGCTTCATCCATTTCTTTTCTGCTCATTGGATGGAACATACCTTTTTTCGCCTGAAGTGCGATAATAATATTTTCACGGACAGACAGATCTGCGATGATACCATCTTTCTTTCTGTCTTCCGGAAGATATGCCATACCAAGCTTCATTGCATCGATCGGAGCATGAATCTTCACTTCTTTTCCGTTAACTTTCAGTTTACCGGAATCTGCTTTATCAGCTCCATAAATTGCACGGACAAGTTCCGAACGTCCGGATCCAAGAAGTCCTGTAAATCCGACAACCTCACCTTTGTTGATCGTCATATCAAACGGTTTGATCGTTCCTTTATGGCTAAGTCCTTCTGCCTCGATAACCGGGATGAATTCTTTGAGTTCTGCATGATCTCCCTTGATATCTGCAAGATCATCAAAGTCTTTACCCATCATCTTGGCAACAAGCATAACTCTTGGCAGATCTTTGACTTCGTATTCGCCAACCAGTTCCCCATTTCGTAAAACTGTGATTCTGTCACAGACCTCATATACCTGTTCCAGGAAGTGTGTTACGAAAATAATACCTACACCTTCATCTTTCAGTCTGTTCATCAGTTTGAACAGTTTTGCAACCTCATCATCGTCCAGAGATGAAGTTGGCTCATCAAGGATCAGAACCTTACATTTCATATCAACTGCACGTGCGATTGCGATCATCTGCTGTCTTGCCAGAGAAACCTCTTCCAGCTTCTGGGTAGCTGAAGCATCAATTTCAAGACTCTTAAGCAATTCTGTTGCACGTTTGTTCATTGTACGCCAGTCAATAAATCCTGCTTTTCTTGGTTCGCGTCCAATAAACAGATTTTCTGCCACCGTCAGGTTCGGGCAAAGGTTAACTTCCTGATATACAGTACTGATACCATTGTTCTGTGCGTCCTGAGGTGATTTATTAATAATCGGACCGTCTTTTCCATCCAGACGGATCTCGCCATTTTCAAATTCATGTACACCGGTAAGAACCTTGATCAGTGTAGATTTACCTGCACCGTTCTCACCCATCAGAGCGTGAATTTCGCCCTTGCGAAGTGTAAAATCAACATGCTGCAATGCTTTTACACCGGGAAATGTCTTGGAAATATCCCGCATTGTAAGTACAACATTACCCTCCATACTCTTCCACCTGCTTTCCTTTTTTCAATAAAGAGGGCGTAGTATAAATATCCGGCACATTCCGATTATTATCTACCACGCCTCTCTATTCATTCACCCTTATGTGTCTGTCAAATTATATATCCGACTTTCCTAATGCATTTTAGTATGCACGTTTGTCAAGAATATCCTGTGTAAGTGGTGTTACATCAAAATCTTTTTCTTCGTCTAAGCTGTTTGTAGCTTTTACAGATTTAACTGTGTCATCATGAGCAAAGATTTCTTCATCTACATAGTTCAATTTATCAATGTCTTCGCCAGCTTCAAGTTTTTTGATAAGTTCTTCAGCACGTGGTCCGTGAAGTGGGTTACACTCTACATCGCATTCGATCTTTCCATCAAGAACATCCTGAAGTCCTGCATGTGTTGTATCGAAAGAAATTACCATGATTTCGCCGTTAGCGATATCAGATCCAACTGTCTTACCTGCTGCTTCGATTGCATCGATTGCTCCGAATGCTTCGTTATCATTCTCGCAGTATACTACATTGATGTTGTCATACTGTTTCAGCATAGACTCCATAACTTCCTGACCTTTAGCCTGTGTAAATTCACCTGTCTGCTGAGCTACAAGATCCCATCCGTATTTGTCAACGCCTTCTTCAAGACCTTTTGTACGTCCGATCTGAGCTGTAGATCCGATTGTTCCCTGGATATCAGCGATATGGATATCAGATGCTGCGATTCCTTTTGCTTCTGCAAATCCGTTCAGCCATTCAGCTGCTTTACGACCTTCACAAAGAGCATCGGTTCCGATCCATGTTGTGTAAAGGCTGTCATCAGATACATCAACCATACGGTCAACGATGATTACCGGGATGTCTGCATCTTTTGCTTCCTGAAGAACTGTATCCCATCCTGTCTCTGTAACAGGTGCAAGAAGAATGTAATCAACCTCCTGCTGGATAAAGTTACGGATTGCTGTGATCTGGTTTTCCTGTTTCTGCTGAGCATCATCAAAGATCAGGTCATATCCGTTTTCTTTGCTGAATGTGTCTTTCATTGACTGAGAGTTTGCTGTACGCCAGTCAGATTCTGCACCTACCTGTGAGAAACCTACTGTGATCACATCATCGGATGAGCTTGATGAATCACTGCTCTTGTCGCTGCTGTCAGATCCTTTGCTTCCACCGCATCCAACTGCTAAAGCTGCTGTCATCGCTGCACATAACAATACTGCTAACACTTTTCTTTTTTTCATTTTACATGTTCCTCCTTCATTGGGTTTTCTTAACCTCTTGATGTACTTATAATAATAAAATTTTCATACTTTTAATACGGAAAATCTTCCTCTTTTGGTAGAATATTTTCTGCTTTTCCGTGAAAAAGTTAGTTTTTTTATGATGGAAGTTGAATATTTTTAGCTGCTATGATGATCGTCGCATTTGTGCCTTCATTTTCCTTGCTTTCAAAGAACACTCCGTATTCTTCCCCGTAATAATACTTGATTCTCTGGTTCACATTCGATACACCAAAGCCCTTCGCTTCATCTCCTGTATCCGTCCCTGCCATCTTTTTCCGGAGACTATTCAGTTCTTCCTCTGTCATACCTTTTCCATTGTCAATGACCTGGAAAATGATTTTATCTCCCTGCTTTTTACCGGTAATCAGGATTTTACCTTTCCCCCGCTTATTCTTAATTCCATGATAAAGCGCATTTTCGACAAGAGGCTGCAGTGTAAGCTTCGGTATAATGTAGCCGTAGATCTCCTCATCCATCTGGATCTCATAGTCCAGGATATCCTGATAGCGGAACTGCTGGATCTCCAGATAGCTCTCAATATGCGTCCGCTCTTCTTTCACTGTAATATAATCATGTCCTTTGCTTAAGGTTGTGCGGAAAAAATCAGAGAGCGAGGTTACCATTTTCACAACCTCTGCACTTTTATTTTCCTCAGCAAGCCATACAATGGCATCAAGAGTATTGTAAAGGAAATGTGGATTGATCTGTTCCTGCAGAAGTCGGTTCTCAATAATTCTGAGATTTTCCTGCTTTTTCCGGATATCATCTACCAGAATCCCGATTTCCTCTGTCATATCGTTAAAGCTCCGCGTGAGCACCGCAATCTCGTCCCCCGCTTCGACCTGTGTTTTTACAGAAAAATCACCGCCGGCAACCTTCTCTGTCAGATCACACAGATCGCGGATCGGTCTTGTCACACTTCTTGCTGCTCGTCCACTGAGCAGCAGGGAAATACTCATCGCAACAATTGCCACTCCGACCGCTAAAATGGTCGAATTACGGTTATTCCGGTTCAGTTCCGTCTGTACAGTCACAAAATTGGAAGTTTCCAGATAGACATAGTCCTGGATTCCGGTCTGTACCAGTGTCGTCAGATCTTTGACATTACTGTTAAAATATTCCATTCTCTCATCATAAGAAGTCCGTTCTTTAATCTGTTTATCCAGATCCTGTACACAAAAACGGAGTGAAGACAGTGAATTTTTAATACGTCCCGCCTGTGACTGGGTGAGCGGAACCGTCGCATTTTACGTCATCTTATCACACGCCTCTTCCATCTCCGTAATATAGTCGTATGGATTCACCGTCACTACTCCATTTACCGTCGTAACTCCATCTCCGACCTCCTTAAGCTGCTTATTACTTACCACAGCAAGATACACACTATAATCCAGCCGACTTTTAAAGTCTTTCACATAACGGTTGGCATAGGCAATACTTTTTGTAATCTCAGAATAAGCTGATGCCGCATTATTTAAAGACACGATCAAATAGGCGGCCAGAATTACCATTGGCAGAAATGCTGACAGCGAAATGGAAAGCAGTTTCTTATTGATCGACCAGTTCTTATATTTCACCTTCATATTTTATCCCCTTCCTCTTGAACGGAATTCCTTCGGCGAACATCCCTGTGTCTTTTTGAATATATAGCTGAAATAATGGGAATCTTTGTATCCCACCTCATATCCGATGTCCGATGTCCTCTTATCCGAACACATCAGAAGCTCTTTTGCTTTTTCCATACGAACACCCGTCAGATATTCTACAAAGGTTGAGCCAACCTCCTGACTAAACAAAGAGCTGAAATAGCTCGGACTGATGTTGACGCTCGAAGCCACCAGGTTCAGTGAAATATTCTCTGACATATAATTTTGTCCGATATAATCTCTCGCTTTTTCAATAATTTCTGAATAGCGTCTGCCCGATGCCTGCTCTCTTAACCGGATCATTCGTCTGACTATATTTTCCAGGTACTTCCTCGTTGCCTCCAGTTCCTGCACATACTGCGATACCTCCTGCACATCGCCAAGCTCTCTTTCAATATCTTCTTTTTCAATGTTCAAACTGTCTCCCAGACTTTGGACGCTGATAAAAGTATCCATTACAATATACTGTCTCAACATCATCGACTGCAGGTTCTGCTCACCAATTGCATCAAAATATGCATCCATAAAGCTTTTTACTTCATTTTCCGTTCCTGTCTTCAGGAAACGCTCCAGCATTTTCCGGTTCTCCGCCATGGTTCCGAGTCTGTGCATCTCAACGTCATTCTGAACCCCCATTTGATGAACCTCTGAATAACTCACAAACTGTCTCAAACTTCTTGAAAAACGCTCTGCAAAGGCTCTGTTTGCATCATTGTAGGATCTTTTAATCTCACTGAACCTCCCCACCTGACTTCCAATTCCTCCAAAATATTCCAGATTTTTATATTTTTCCAGAACTTTTTCCAGATCTTCCCTAAATGTCTGAGCTCTCGCAGTCAGTTCTTCACCAACAGCTCCCTGTGCAATAAATCCCCATCCTTCTACACCTCTCCGGAACCACAGGAGCTTTTCTGTCTGCTCACTCAGATTTTCTATATTTTCAGTTGCACTTACAATATCCTCGCTATAATCCATCGGATGATCGATCATAATGATCTTAAAGAGGATCACACAATATCCCTCTGCACTGATTTCAATTCCCAGTTGCTTTCCCTGCTCCAGGCATTCTCCAAATGGCATACTTCCTGCAAACACCTGATTGAAAAACTGAAACTTTTCACTTTCTTTGTTTTCCTGCATTTCACGGGCATATTGATTCATCTGCTCTTTTTCGCTTTGCTCTTTCCGGATTTCTTCTGCTACTTTGTTAACTGCATCCAACAATTTTTCTGAAGAAATTGGCTTCAGAAGATAATCGGTTACACCGATCTTAATCGCCATCTTTGCATAATCAAACTCATTATATCCACTCAGAATCATGATTTTCGTAGCCGGAAGTACTTTTTTAACCTGCTCGCTGAGTTCCAGTCCATCCATAAAAGGCATCTTAATATCCGTGATCAGGATGTCTGGTTTCTTTTCAAGAATCATCGGTAACGCAAGTTCTCCATCACTTGCCTCTCCGACAAAGTCATATCCATGCATTTCCCAATTAATACTGTTCTTGATCCCATTTCTGATAATAATTTCATCTTCAACCAAAAATACTTTTATCATTCTTCTTCCTGCCTTTAATATGTTCTGTTTTCTATAATTTCATCCAAATCCATAGTTCCATCAAAATATGTTTCTTCCACGTATTGTTCCTTATCAATGGAAATATCCGATTCCAGTCTCTGGATCAGTTCTGCCGCTTTCGGTCCCTGGCCCGGATTGCATTCAAAGGTTACATTCAATTTACCTTCTTTTACAGCTTCGATCCCCGCTTTGCTTCCACCAAATGAAATCACAATAATATCTCCGTCCTCTCCACAGGTCTTTCCTGATTTCTCGATCGCATCGATGGCTCCCAGTGCCATCTCGTCACTCTCTGCAAACACTACCCGTAAATCCGGTTCCTGCTCAAGAAATAGTTTCATGACTTTCTGTGCCTCTTCTCTGGAATTGTCACCGGTCTGTTGTGCCACCATCTCCCAGTCCGAATACTTCTCCAGCATAGTCTGATATCCCTGCGCTCTCGTCAGCTGCTCTTCCGAGCCGATGGATTCCTGAATCGCGGCGATCTTGATGGTAATGTCTTCTTCTGTCTGCTCATCCTCTGTCGAATCCGTCTCATCCTTCGCCGTTGAACTGCTTTTCATAATTTTATCAAAAATGGATGCACTGCTATCTGTCGCTTTTGAACTGTCTGTATTTACTTCCGTATCTTCACTGTCCGTCTGTTCCGATTCTTCCTGAGTCGGTGTCTCAGAAGCCGCCTTTTCTTTCTCTGCCTTTTTCTCGTCCTCTTCTTTCAGATATTCATCCAACCATTTTCCTGCCTTTTTCATCTGTTTTCCGTAATCACTTCCAAGCATGCACGAATACAGACTGCTGTCATCCGTATCAACACCGTTATTCACAAGGATTACAGGAATATGTGCCTTTTTTGCATCTTCCAGCACATCATCCCAGCCAATTTCAGAAATCGGATTCAGAATGATATAGTCCACACCCTGTTTTATAAATCCTTTCACATCTTCAATCTGTTTTTCCTGATCGCTACCTGCATCTGCATACACCGCTTCATAGCCGTTTGATTTGACAAATGTATCCATAAAAGACGCTGTATTTGCATCCTTCCATGAGCTTTCTTCTCCACTCTGTGAAATTCCCACTGTGATCAGATAATCGAACTCGCTTTGCAGATTATCCCCATTTCTTGTCTCTCCTGTAAATAAAGAAAGTGCAAATGTACCAGCCGATATAATCAATATCAATACTGCCGCAACCTTTAAAATAAATCGCCCTACACGTCCCATGTCGTTCCTCCTTCACGTCTGTTAAAGGACATTCTTTTCAGATGTTTTCTATTATACACTGACTTTTATCAGAAAGAAAGGTAGAAATCGAGCAGACCAGCTCACTATATACACAAAAAACCACAGGCATAAATGCCTGTGGCTTTCGATCTCATTTGATTATACAAGCTCAAGAATAACTTCCATTGCAGCGTCACCTTTACGCTGTCCAATTTTGATGATTCTTGTATATCCGCCGTTGCGGTCTGCATACTTCGGAGCAATCTCTGTAAACAGTTTGTCTACGAGATCAACTTCTTTTGTATTTTTCTTCTTTCCAGCTGCAGCAGTCGGAACTTCTGTTACAGGGTAAAGTACTTTCAGCATCTGACGTCTTGCATGAAGTCTTGACGGATTGTCTTTTTTGATTGTCTTTTCAACTTCTTCGTATACAGTAACTTTCTTACCATCTACTACTTCTTTAACTCTCTTGCCTTCTGCATCTTTCTTAGCAACTTTAGCTTTGATTGTAACTTCTTCGAAGTTATCTTTTTCTTTTACAGCTGAAGCGATAAGACCTTCTGCGATCTTACGGATTTCTTTAGCTTTAGCTTCTGTTGTTCTGATTTTTCCGTGCTGAAGAAGCATTGTTACCTGATTTCTCAGTAATGCTTTTCTCTGACTTGCTGTTCTTCCAAGTTTTCTATACTTTGCCATTTTTTTATCCTCCATTATTCGGGACATACCGGCATGCACCTTCGGTCTTACTGCGGATATGCCATCTGGTTATGCTTTCATCGGGCTTACTAGCCAGATCGTGTGTCAGTGTTTCTGCCTGTATTCACATGCGAAACGGGAACTTCTTATTCGTCTCCCTGGCTGAGTTCAAGACCAAGTTCTTTTAATTTAGCAAGAACTTCTTCAAGAGATTTACGTCCAAGGTTACGAACTTTCATCATATCTTCTGATGTTCTGTTTGTAAGTTCTTCTACAGTATTGATTCCTGCTCTCTTCAGACAGTTATATGAACGAACAGAAAGTTCAAGTTCATCAATACTCATTTCAAGAACTTTTTCTTTTTCATCGTCTTCCTTTTCAATCATAACTTCCGCTGACTGAGCAACTTCAGAAAGATCAATAAAGAGCTTGAGATGTTCATTTAATACTTTTGCAGCAAGGCTGACTGCTTCATCCGGTGCAAGAGTACCATTTGTATAAACATCAAGTGTGAGTTTATCATAATCGGTAATCTGTCCGACACGAGTATTCTGAACTGTAAGATTTACACGCTCAACCGGTGTATAGATAGAGTCGATCGGAATTACACCAATCGGCATATCTTCTGTCTTATTCTTATCAGAACCTACATATCCTCTTCCCTTTGTGATAGTCAGTTCCATATAAAGCTTGCTGTCTGCACCGCCGTTAAGTGTAGCGATTACAGTTTCCGGATTCATGATTTCAATATCAGAATCTGCCTGAATATCAGCAGCTGTAACTACGCCCTCTCCCTCAAATTCGATGTAAGCTGTTTTCGGCTCATCTGTCTCGGAAGAATTCTTAATTGCGAGTGTTTTTAAATTCATGATAATTTCAGTTACGTCTTCCTTTACGCCCGGAATAGAACTGAACTCATGCAATACTCCGTCGATTTTAATCTGGCTGATTGCAGCTCCCGGCAGAGAAGAAAGCATAATCCTTCTCAGAGAGTTTCCAAGTGTTGTACCATATCCTCTTTCAAGTGGTTCTACAACAAATCTGCCATACTTCTTATCATCTGAAATTTCTGCAATTTCAATATTAGGTTTATTAAAATCAAACACTATTTTGGTCCCTCCTTATGGGTTTTTGTATGTTGAGGGTGTCAGTTTTTGTCCTGTTTTCGATAAAAAACAGGATATTTCCTAACAGAACCTTAACGAACCCAGGAATCAGGTTCGTTAAGTATTGCATTTTATATGAATGCGTTCTATTTAGAATATAACTCGACGATCATCATTTCGTCAACTGGAACATCGATTGCTTCACGAGTAGGAAGTTCTTTAACTGTTCCTTTCAGGTTTTCGATATCTGATTCAAGCCATTCCGGAACAAGACGTCCACCTGTAACTTCTACGATATCTTTGTATCTCTGTGAAGATTTTTTACCTTCTTTAATCTCGATCACGTCACCTGCTTTAATGAGGTAAGAAGGGATGTTAACCTGTTTTCCGTTAACAAGAACCTGTTTGTGATCAACGATCTGTCTTGCTTCACGTCTTGTTCTTGCAAATCCAAGACGGAATACTACGTTATCCAGTCTTGATTCAAGAAGAACCATCAGGTTTTCACCTGTCATTCCGCTCATCTGATCTGCTTTCTTGAAGTAGTTCAGGAACGGTTTTTCTAATACACCATAGATGAATTTAGCTTTCTGCTTTTCACGCAACTGAAGACCATACTCGCTCATTTTTCTATTGGATCTCTTTAACTGTCTGTTAGACTTTTTATCAATTCCAAGATATACCGGATCCATTCCAAGGGAACGGCATCTTTTAAGAACCGGGACTCTATTTACTGCCATGTTCGTATCCTCCTATAATAATTCGACTAGACTCTTCTTCTCTTCGGCGGGCGGCATCCATTGTGTGGTACCGGTGTTACGTCTCTGATGCTTGTTACATCAATTCCGCATGCCTGAAGAGCACGGATTGCTGCTTCTCTTCCTGAACCTGGTCCTTTTACGAATACGTCTACTGATTTAAGACCATGCGGCAGAGCTGCTTTAGCTGCTGTTTCAGCTGCCATCTGAGCTGCGTATGGAGTAGATTTTCTTGAACCTCTAAAACCAAGACCACCGGCACTTGCCCATGATAAAGCATTTCCCTGTGCATCTGTCAAAGTAACGATTGTATTATTGAAAGATGACTGGATATGTGCCTGTCCGCGTTCAACGTTTTTCTTGACACGTTTTTTTGTCACTTTTTTTGTAACTTTCTTAGCCATTTAAACTAACCTACACTTTCCTTTTTATTATTTGTCGAAATTATTTCTTCTTGTTTGCTACTGTTCTCTTAGGACCTTTTCTTGTTCTTGCATTGGTCTTTGTCTTCTGACCACGAACCGGAAGTCCTTTTCTGTGACGGATTCCTCTATAGCATCCGATTTCCTGAAGTCTCTTGATGTTAAGAGCGATCTCTCTTCTAAGATCACCTTCAACTGTCTGAGTTTCATCGATCACTGCACTGATCTTTTTAACTTCGTCATCTGTAAGATCTCTGCAGCGAGTATCAGGATTAACTCCTGCTTCTGCGAGAATACGGGTTGCACTTGTTCTTCCGATTCCATAGATATAAGTCAATCCGATTTCTACACGTTTGTCTCTTGGTAAATCTACACCTGCAATACGAGCCATTTGTGATTTCCTCCATTTTCTTTCTTTTTTTGGTTTCACATTGTCCTATAATGAGGCTGCGGGCATCCCGTTATCAAAAAGAGCCCTACCGGACTTTTCAAAATGTATCCAATGCCTCAGACACGTCCGATATCCCAGCCCAGATGCGGTTCGGTATCCGCATCCTTTCCGGCAACCGATCTCTCGGCTAATGACCGCCGGTTTTTAAGCAATATACTAGAAACCACTTGCCCGTGGTGTTCATGTATATTAAATAGTGGATAACGCTCTACACACACCCTGGCGTATCCTCTATCAGCCGCCTAATTAAGTTTACATAAATCTGTCCATTCATATGCTCCGTGCACCTAAGTTCCTCTGTCGCTCTTAAGAGCTCATCGTCATTAAGGCTTGGGAGCGGTCTTCTCACTAAATCCAAGCTGCGCCTGTGGCTTGCTTTCATTAAGTGTTCAGAACCTATCCCTGACGCTGTTTATGTTTCGGATTCTCGCAGATAATTCTGACGCTTCCTTTTCTCTTGATAACTTTGCATTTTTCGCAAATCGGTTTTACTGATGATCTAACCTTCACGTCAAATCCTCCTTTCATACCTTGCCTGGTCTGCATTTTCCCCCTGTGCGCAGAAAAAGTCCCTCGCACAGTTCGCATAAAATTATATCACCTGGATTTTGGTTTTGTCAAGTAATATTTTATTTATCTCTCCAGATAATTCTTCCTTTAGATAAATCGTATGGTGACAGTTCCAGAGTAACTTTGTCACCCGGTAAAATTTTGATAAAGTTCATACGCAGCTTTCCGCTGATATGTGCAAGTACCTGATGTCCATTTTCCAGTTCTACCTGAAACATGGCATTCGGAAGTTTTTCTACTACTGTTCCTTCGATTTCAATTACATCTGCTTTAGACATTTATTTGTCCTCCTTCTTTTCTGACATCTTATATTCTTTTAATATCCGTTTCAGCTTTACATCATCCGCTTCGGAAATCTCATGCTGTTCTCTAATGAGCTGTACATGTTTCTTTTTCTTTTTCTTTGGACTCTGAAGCGTTTTCCTCTCCCCGTCTGCAAGATATGTAAACTGTTCATCCAGTCCGACGATCACATATACCTTATCTTTATCATGACCGGCCAGAGATTTCGCAAGCATTCCTGTTTCCCATCTATCCATTTTCTGTTCCTCTGTTCTGTTATACATTTCCATCTGCAATCGACAGGATCTTCGGTTCGTCTTTTGTGATCAGAATTGTATTTTCATAATGTGCTGATTCTTTTCTGTCTGCCGTCACCACCGTCCAGTTATCACTCATCCAGCGAATCCGCTCTGTTCCGAGATTGACCATCGGCTCAATTGCCAGTGTCATTCCGGCTTTCAGCTTCGGTCCTCTTCTTCGCATCTGGAAATTCGGAATCTCCGGTGATTCATGAAGACTGGTCCCGATTCCATGTCCGCACAGTTCCCTGACAACACCGTATCCAAAGCTTTCCGCATAATCACCGATTGCTCGGGATATATCATATAGATGATTGCCTTCTTTTGCGAACTTTATTCCTTCGAAGAAGCTTTCCCTCGTTACATCGATCAGTTTCTGAAGATCCGGTCTGACCTCACCGACAGCATGTGTCCTTGCAGCATCAGAATGATAACCTTTGTAGATCACTCCTGCGTCCAGGCTCACAATATCACCTTCTTTTATGAGGTGCTTTGCTGACGGAATCCCATGAACGATTTCATCATTTACAGAAACACAGATAGACGCCGGATATCCATTGTAATTCAGAAAAGAAGGTTCGCAGCCATAGCTGCGAATAACTTCTTCACCTAATGCATCGATATCCAGTGTACTCATTCCTGGTTTTAATGCCTTCTCCAGTTCCTTATGTACGATCCCCAGAATCCTTCCGGCTTCTGTCATCAGTTCAATTTCTCTTTCTGATTTAATCGTAATCGGCATCTGTTACTCTCCTAATATAGAAACAATGGCTCCGAATACATCTTCCATATCCACTGTTCCATCAACGCTTTTCAGAATTCCCGCTTTTGTATAATAATCGATCAGCGGCTGTGTCTGATCATGATATACATGCAGCCTCTTTTCAACTGTCTCCGGTTTGTCATCATCACGAAGGATCAGCTCTCCTCCGCAGACATCACAGATTCCGTCTTTCTTCGGTGCAGCATATACAAGATGGTAAGTTGCGCCACATCCTACGCATGCGCGTCTTCCACCCATACGCTTTACAATATTCTCGTCCGGAACATCTACATCGATTGCATAGTCCATCTTCTGTCCCTTCGCTTCCAGTGCCTTATCAAGCGCCTCAGCCTGTGGAATTGTACGTGGGAAACCGTCCAGTACATATCCCTTCGTACAGTCATCCTGACTCACACGATCTACTACAAGATCTACGACCAATTCATCCGGAACAAGAAGTCCCTGATCCATATAAGTCTTCGCTTTCTTTCCAAGTTCAGTTCCGTTCTTAATATTTGCGCGGAAAATATCTCCTGTTGAAATATGAGGAATTCCGTACTTAGCGGCAATTTTTTTTGCCTGTGTACCTTTTCCTGCACCAGGAGCACCTAACATAATGATTTTCATTTTACTATTCCTCCTTCAAATGTCATAATGGCAAAAGAGCCCGTTGTCTTTGATTATACTCTAAAAGACAACGGGCTACAATTGTTTTAATATCCAAGAAAACTATTTTTCATAGATTTTCCTTTGACATTCAAAAATCCTGTGTAATTACGAACGAGCATCTGAGACTCAATCTGTTTGAGTGTCTCAAGAACAACACCGATGATAATGATCAGAGAAGTTCCACCGAATGATACATTCGCTCCAAACACACCATTGAACACAAACGGAATTACCTGTACAATTACAAGTCCGCATGCACCAATAAAGATAATATAATTTAATATCTTATTTAAGTAGTCCACAGTAGGTTTTCCAGGTCTGATACCTGGGATAAATCCACCGCTTTTTTTCATATTATTTGCAATTTCCAACGGGTTAAAAGTAATGCTCGTATAGAAATATGCAAAGAAAATCGTAAGTACGATATATACTATAAGTCCCCAGGAATAGTAAATCTTATTCGGATTACACCAGTTTCCTGAACTTAAGCCTCTGAGGATTTCACTTCCGATGCCTTTTCCGTTGCCCTTGCCCATAAATGAAGCAATTACAACCGGGAACTGCATAATAGATGAAGCGAAAATAACCGGAATTACTCCGGCGGTATTAACCTTCAGCGGAATGTTCGTTGACTGTCCACCTACTGATTTTCTCCCCTGTACTTTCTGCGAATACTGAACCGGAATTCGTCTCTCCGCATCCTGAAGTATTACCGTAAATACTACAAGTACGAGAATGATTGCAATGATGATGATTGCTGCAAGTCCTCCACTGGCAAGACCTTTGCCGCTGATGAACTTCTCATACAGTGAGGTCATATCACTTGGAATGCGTGATAAAATGTTAATGAGCAGGACAATAGAAATACCATTTCCCACTCCTTTTTCTGTAATTCGTTCCCCGATCCACATAAGGAATGCAGATCCTGCAGTTAATGTAAGAACTACAATTGTAGCATTTACAAAATTGAACTTTTCCAGAAGTCCCTGACGTCCAAATCCAACAGCCATAGCTGTAGATTCAATCAGAGCAAGCACAACTGTCACATAACGAGTTAATGCGGTAAGCTTCTTTCTTCCATCTTCCCCTTCTTTCTGCATTTCCTCAAGCTTTGGAATTGCAATTGTAAGAAGCTGGATGATAATGGAAGATGTGATATACGGGGTAATACTCAATGCAAAGATGGACATCGTCTCAAACGAACCGCCGGTGAAAGCGTTAAAAAAGTTAAACGAATCACCGGTCTGGTTCGCAAAGAAATTCTGAATATAGGTCGGATCAACTCCCGGTGTCGGAAGCTGAGATCCGAGTCTTACTACAAACAGCATTGCAAGGGTATACAATATTTTTCTCCGTATGTCTTCAATCTGAAATGCTTTACGGAATGTTTGTAGCATTAGATCACCTCTGCTTTTCCACCAACAGCTTCAATCTTTTCTACAGCACCTGCGCTGAATGCATTTGCCTGAACAGTAAGCTTTTTGGTTAACTCTCCATTTCCAAGAATTTTAACACCATCTCTGGCATGTTTTACGATTCCTGCTTCAATCAGAGTTTCAACAGAAACTACTGCATCGTTGTCAAATACTTCAAGAGCACTGACATTGATTCCAACGATTTCCTTAGAGTTTCTGCAAGTGAAACCTCTCTTAGGAATACGTCTGTATAATGGCATCTGTCCACCTTCGAAACCTGGTCTCGGAGCTCCAGAACGAGCTTTCTGACCTTTGTGTCCCTTACCAGCAGTCTTACCATTTCCTGAGCCGTGTCCACGACCTCTTCTGAAATTATCGCTATGTTTTGATCCGTCAGCCGGTCTTAAATTAGATAAGTCCATTGTGACACCTCCTATCTAAGATTTATGCTTCTTCTTCTACTTTTACCAGATGTCTTACCTGCTGAACCATTCCTCTGGTTGCAGCGTTATCCGGAAGGACAACTGTCTTATTAACCTTCTTAAGGCCTAATGCTTCTACTGTTCTTCTGTGTTTCGGAACAGCACCGATTGTTGATTTTACTAATGTGATTTTTAAATTTGCCATTGTAATCTCCTCCCTAGCCTAAGATCTCTTCTACAGTTTTACCGCGAAGTTTAGCTACGTCTTCTGGAGCTTTCAGCTGACTTAAACCTTCGATAGTAGCAAGTACTACGTTCTGTTTGTTGTTAGATCCGAGAGATTTTGTACGGATGTTCTTGATACCTGCAAGTTCGATTACGGCACGAGCCGGTCCACCTGCGATAACACCAGTACCTTCCGGAGCTTTTTTCAGAAGTACAGAAGCACTTCCGAATTTTCCAATATAATCATGTGTAATACTGTCGTTTTCATCTAAAGTAACTTTGATAAGTTTCTTCATAGCATCTTCTTTTCCTTTGCGGATTGCTTCCGGAATTTCAGCTGCTTTTCCTAAACCTGCACCAACATGGCCGTTTCCGTCGCCAACAACTACTAAAGCTGTGAATCTCATGTTACGACCACCCTTAACAACTTTGGTAACACGTTTGATTGATACTACTTTTTCGGTAAGTTCTAACTGATTAGCATCAATACGTTCCTGTTTCATGTGTCCGTCCTCCTTCTAGAAATTCAAACCAGCTTCTCTTGCTGCGTCTGCTAATGCTTTGATTTTTCCGTGATAGATAAATCCTCCTCTGTCAAATACAACAGAAGTGATACCTTTCTCGATTGCTTTTTTTGCAATTACTGTTCCAAGGTATGCTGCTGCTTCAACGTTGTTGGTTTTTTCCAGTTCTGCTTTCACATCTTTCTGAAGAGTGGAAGCGGAAACCAGAGTGTTTCCAACTGTATCGTCAATAATCTGAGCATACATATGATTATTACTTCTAAACACAGCGAGACGCGGTCTTTCAGCTGTACCACTGAAACGGTTACGCAGTTTTCTATGTTTATTTACACGAACTTCGCTTCTTGATTTCTTACTAACCATTTGTTCACACTCTCCTTACTTATTTTTTACCAGTTTTACCAACTTTACGTCTGATAACTTCATCAGCATATTTGATTCCCTTGCCCTTATAAGGTTCCGGTCTTCTCTTATCTCTGATTTCAGCTGCGTACTGGCCAACTTTTTCTTTACTGATTCCCTTAACGATGATTTTGTTCTGTCCGTCAAGAACAGTTTCGATTCCTTCCGGATCTTCCATCTCAACCGGGTGAGAGTATCCCAAATTCAATGTTAATTTGTTTCCTGATTTGGAAGCTCTGTAACCTACACCGTTTACTTCAAGAACTTTTTCATATCCTTCAGTAACACCGATTACCATGTTGTTGATCAGTGTTCTTGTAAGACCATGAAGAGATTTCATCTTCTTGAGATCGTTCGGTCTTGTTACGATAACTTCTTCGCCTTCTTTTTTGATTTCCATTTCAACTGGAAGTTCTCTTACGAGAGTTCCCTTAGGACCTTTAACAGTCACTACATTCTTCTCTGCGATTTCAACAGTTACGCCTGCCGGGATCGCTACTGGATGTCTTCCGATACGTGACATACCTTTTACCTCCTACACTTACATTTTCGGAACAGCACCTTATGGCTGCTCTGTTTTCAGTTGCAATTTATTGAGTATCGAATGAAATCACAGGAAATATGATTTCATTCGTTTTCTCCATTTTATCTGGTTATTACCATACGAAGCAAAGAACTTCTCCGCCTACGCCGAGCTTTCTGGCTTCTTTGTCTGTAATCACGCCCTGGTTTGTAGAGATGATTGCAGTTCCAAGTCCTCCAAGTACTCTCGGAAGTTCGTCTTTACCAGCGTAAACACGAAGACCTGGTTTAGAAATCTTTTTGATTCCAGAAATAACTTTTTCGTTCTTATCTGCACCATATTTTAATGTGATGCGGATTGTGTTGAAGTTTCCTTCTTCTACGATGTCATATTTTGTGATGTATCCTTCGTTAACGAGAATGTCAGCGATAGCGATCTTCATCTTTGAAGCCGGAACATCTACTGTATCATGTTTTGCAGTGTTTGCGTTACGGATTCTTGTAAGCATATCTGCAATTGGATCACTCATAGTCATTGTGGATTATCCTCCTTTTCTACCAACTTGCTTTCTTTACGCCCGGAATTTCACCTTTGTATGCCAGTTCACGGAAGCATACACGGCAGATTCCATATTTTCTTAAATATGCATGTGGACGTCCACAGATTCTGCAACGATTATATTCTCTTGTAGAGAATTTCTGTTTGCGCTGCTGTTTCAGTTTCATTGCTGTCTTTGCCATGAAAATTTCCTCCTTATTTTGTGAATGGCATGTTGAACTGTGTTAACAATTCACGTGCTTCTTCGTCTGTATTAGCAGTTGTTACGAAGATAACATCCATACCTCTAACCTTATCTACTTTATCATATTCGATTTCTGGGAAGATAAGCTGCTCCTTGATACCAAGAGCGTAGTTACCTCTTCCGTCGAATGCGTTCGGATTAACTCCTCTAAAGTCACGTACACGAGGCAGTGCAAGGTTGATGAGACGATCAACGAACTCATACATCTTTTCTCCTCTTAAAGTAACTTTGCATCCGATAGCCATTCCTTCACGGATTTTGAAGTTAGCTACTGAATTTTTAGCTCTGGTCAGAACTGCTTTCTGTCCAGTGATCTTTTCCATATCAGCTACAGCTGAGTCTAATGCTTTTGCATTGTCTTTTGCTTCGCCAACGCCCATGTTGATAACAACCTTGTCGAGCTTCGGCACTTCCATAATATTCTTATAACCAAATTTTTTGATCATTGCGTCAATGATCTCGTTCTGGTACTGTTCTTTAAGTCTACTCAAAGCCTTTGACCTCCTTCCTAGAACTAATCAATTACTTCGCCTGTTGATTTTGCAACACGTACTTTTTTGTCTCCATCAAGTTTGAAGCCTACTCTTGTAGCTTTTCCCTTGTGAACATACATTACGTTAGATGCATCGATCGGTCCTTCCTGATGAAGGATTCCGCCTTCCGGATTAGAAGCGCTTGGTTTAGCATGTTTTGTTCTCATGTTAACGCCTTCTACCAGGACTGTACCGTTTTTCTGATCTACTGCGATTACTTTGCCTTCTTTGTCTTTATCTTTTCCAGCGATAACTTTAACGGTATCGCCTTTTTTGATCTTCATTGTTGACATACTCGAACCTCCTTACAGTACTTCCGGAGCCAGTGAAACAATTTTCATAAACTGTTTCTCACGAAGTTCTCTGGCTACAGGTCCAAAAATACGAGTTCCTTTTGGGTTTTTGTCATCTTTAATAATAACAGCAGCATTTTCATCGAATCTGATGTATGATCCATCTTTACGACGAGTGCTGTTTACAGTACGAACAACTACAGCTTTAACGACATCACCTTTTTTAACAACGCCGCCTGGTGTTGCATCTTTAACCGAAGCAACGATTACATCACCGATAGCTGCATATCTTCTTGTAGAACCGCCTAATACACGGATACAGAGTAATTCTTTAGCACCTGTATTATCTGCTACTTTTAATCTGCTTTCTTGCTGTATCATGCAGGTAAACCTCCTTATACTTTTATCAAAGTCAAACTATTTAACTTTTTCTACGATTTCAACAAGTCTCCATCTCTTATCTTTAGATAACGGTCTTGTCTCCATAACTTTTACTCTATCACCAATATTGCATTCATTATTTTCATCATGCGCTTTCAGTTTGTAAGTTCTTTTTACGATCTTATTGTAAAGCGGATGTTTTACATGGTCTTCTACTGCAACGACGATTGTCTTGTCCATCTTGTTGCTTACAACCTTACCAACTCTCGTTTTTCTCAGGTTTCTTTCCACGGTTATACTCCTTTCTGAATATCACCTAATTAAGCATTCTGGCTTTTTTCTGTGATCACTGTCTGGATTCTTGCGATATTCTTTCTTACTTCTTTGATTCTGCTTGTATTATCTAACTGATTTGTTGCGTTCTGGAATCTCAGATTGAAGAGTTCCTTTTTAGCAGCTACTAATTCTTCATTTAATTCTGCAACAGATTTTGCTTTTAAATCTTCTACAAATGTCTTAATTTTCACTGTTATCACCGCCTTCTAAGTCTGCACGAGAAACGATTTTACATTTACATGGTAATTTGTGCATAGCAAGACGTAATGCTTCTTTCGCAACTTCTTCAGGTACTCCTGCAAGTTCGAACATTACACGTCCTGGCTTAACTACAGCTACCCAGTATTCAAGAGTTCCTTTTCCAGAACCCATACGTGTCTCAGCCGGTTTCGTTGTTACTGGTTTATCAGGGAAGATCTTGATCCAAACCTTACCACCACGTTTGATGTAACGTGTCATAGCGATACGGGCAGCTTCAATCTGGTTAGATCTGATCCAACATGGTTCCATTGCTACAAGACCATATTCACCGTTCGTGATCTTGTTTCCTCTTAATGCTTTACCTTTCATGGAGCCACGGAACTGTTTTCTACGTTTTACTCTTTTTGGCATTAACATTATTTATCGCTCCCTTCCTTACCTGCCTTTGTTGGAAGTACTTCGCCTTTGTAAATCCATACCTTAACACCAACTTTTCCGTAAGTTGTGTCTGCTTCAGCGAAGCCATAGTCAATGTCTGCTCTCAGTGTCTGAAGCGGAATAGTTCCTTCGCTGTAGAACTCTGTACGAGCCATATCAGCTCCGCCGAGACGTCCGGATACGGATGTCTTAACACCAAGTGCTCCTGATTTCATAGTTCTTGACATGCAAGATTTCATTGCACGACGGAAGGAAATACGATTTTCCAGCTGCTGTGCGATGTTTTCAGCAACGAGCTGAGCATCTTTGTCAGGTCTTTTTACTTCTTTGATGTCAACGATAACTTTCTTATCTGTCATTTTCTGAAGTTCAGCTTTTACTTTTTCGATCTCAGAACCGCCTTTACCGATTACAACACCCGGTTTAGCAGTATAAACGATGATCTTAACACGATCAGAAGCTCTTTCGATTTCAATCTTAGAAACTCCTGCGCTGTATAATTTATTCTTCAGAAATTTTCTGATTTTATGATCTTCTACTAAATAGTCAGCAAAATCTTTTTCTGCATACCATTTAGAGTCCCAGTCTTTGATAACACCGACTCTTAAGCCATGAGGATTAACTTTCTGTCCCATTATTGCCCTCCTTATCTTTCATTAAGCACAAGTGTAATATGACTCATTCTCTTTTCGATTCTGTAAGCTCTGCCCTGTGCTCTCGGTCTGATTCTCTTCATTGTTGGTCCTTTATTTGCGTAGCATTCCTCAATATAAAGGTTTTCAACACTCATACCGTTGTTATTCTCAGCATTTGCGATAGCTGATTCCAATAATTTCTTTATAATGCTTGAAGCGTATCTTGGATTGTATGTTAAAATACCAAGCGCTGTTGTTACATCCTTACCTCTGATGGCATCTAATACGAAGCATGCTTTCTGAACAGAAACTCTGGCGTAAGATAACTTAGCTGAAGGTCTGGTGTCCTTGTTTGCATTTCTTTCTCTCTTAATTTGACTTCTATGTCCTTTTGCCATGGGATGAAACCTCCTTTCAATACGTTAAATATTATCTAACTTTCGATTTCTTTTCGTCTTTTCCATGTCCTCTGTATGTTCTGGTTGCTACGAACTCTCCGAGTTTATGTCCAACCATATCTTCTGTTACATATACCGGAACATGTTTTCTTCCATCATGAACTGCGATTGTATGTCCAACCATAATCGGGAAGATTGTAGAACGACGAGACCATGTTTTGATAACACCCTTGTCTCCTGATGCGTTCATTGCTTCCACTTTCTTAAGCAGGCTTGCGTCTGCGAATGGTCCTTTTTTAAGTGAACGAGCCATAGGTTCTAACCTCCTTGAAAATTAACTATTTGATTCCTCTACCGTCTTTTCTTCTGATGATCAGCTTGTTAGACTGTTTGTTTTTCTTACGAGTCTTAAGACCAAGTGCCGGTTTACCCCAAGGAGTGCACGGACCCGGACGACCGATTCCAGTCTTACCTTCACCACCACCATGCGGATGATCATTCGGGTTCATAACGGAACCACGAACTGTAGGTCTGATACCCATGTGACGTTTACGTCCTGCTTTACCAATGTTTACAAGGTTGTGATCGCCATTTCCAACAACACCAACTGATGCGCGGCATTCGATCGGAACCATTCTCATTTCTCCTGAAGGAAGACGAAGTGTTGCATACTTTCCTTCTTTAGCCATGAGCTGTGCGCTGTTTCCTGCTGAACGAACCATCTGTCCGCCCTTTCCAGGATGAAGCTCAATGTTATGAACCTGTGTACCAACCGGGATAGCTGAAAGCGGCAGGCAGTTTCCTACTCTTACTTCTGCTTCTGGTCCGTTCATAACTTTCATTCCGTCTGTAAGTCCTTCTGGTGCGATGATGTAAGCTTTTTCTCCATCAGCGTAGCAGATAAGTGCGATGTTAGCACTTCTGTTCGGATCGTATTCGATTCCGATTACAGTTGCCGGAATTCCATCTTTTTTACGTTTGAAGTCGATTACTCTATATTTTCTCTTAACTCCGCCTCCGCGGTGTCTAACAGTGATTTTACCCTGATTGTTACGTCCGGCAGTCTTGCTCAGAGAAACTACTAAAGATTTCTCCGGTGTTGTTTTTGTGATTTCTGAGAAATCAGAGCCGGTCATATGTCTTCTGGAAGGTGTATATGGGCGGTATGTTTTAATTCCCATTACTCTATCTCCTTTCGCATTTTGCTAGTTATTTTTGTCACGGATTTGCACCGTTTAGGTTCCAGTTTCTTACAGTCCCTGGAAGATTTCGATCTCTGCTGATTCTTCTGTCAGCTGAACGATTGCTTTCTTTGTCTTAGCTGTTTTTCCGAATGTCATGGTTCCGCGAACTCGTTTGTTCTTTCCGTCCATGTTGATTGTGTTAACGCCAGCAACTTTTGTTCCTGGGAACATTTTTTCTACAGCTTCTTTGATCTGAGTCTTATTAGCTTCTGTGTGTACAAGGAATGTGTATTTCTTGTCAGCCATAAGAGCCATTGTCTTTTCGGTTACTACCGGTTTAAGGATTACATCATAATACTGAATGTTTGCCATTATGCGTACACCTCCTCGATTGCCTGTACAGCAGCCTTAGTTGCGATTACTGTATTGTATTTCAGGATGTCATACACATTGATTGTGTTTGTCTTAGCAGTTTTAACATCAGCAATGTTTCTAGCTGAAAGTTCTGCATTCTTGTTTCCGTCTTCCAGAACTACGAGAGCTTTGGATACTGACAGGTTATTAAGAACATCCTGGAATTTCTTTGTCTTGATTTCATCAAAGTTAATTTCATCAACAACGATGAATTTCTTTTCTTCTACTCTTGATGTCAGAGCGGATTTGAGAGCTGCTCTTCTTTCTTTCTTGTTAAGTTTGAAAGAGTAATCTCTCGGTGTCGGAGCGAATACTACTCCACCGCCTGTCCACTGCGGAGCTCTTGTAGATCCCTGTCTTGCATGACCGGTACCTTTCTGTCTCCATGGTTTTCTTCCGCCGCCGGAAACTTCTGAACGAGTTTTCGCTTTCTGTGTTCCCTGACGTTTATTTGCAAGCTGGCTTACAACTGCCATGTGTACAAGGTGTTCGTTTACTTCTACACCGAATACAGCATCATTTAAGTCGATTGTTCCAACTTCTTTACCTTCGATATTGTAAACAGATACGTTTGCCATCTGTATGTTCCTCCTTTCCTAGTGCCAATCTTAGATAGATTTTACAGATTCTTTAATCGTTACAAGAGATTTCTTTGGTCCCGGAACTGCGCCCTTAACCAGAAGAAGGTTGTTTTCAACGTCTACTCTTACGATTTCAAGGTTCTGAATTGTAATCTTCTTTGCTCCCATGTGTCCTGGCATCTTTTTGCCCTTGAATACTTTACTCGGGTCAGATGCAGCACCGTTGGAACCAGCATGACGATGGAACTTAGAACCGTGAGCCATAGGTCCTCTGTGCTGGTTGTGTCTCTTGATAGCACCCTGGAATCCTTTACCTTTGGAAATTGCTGTTGCGTCTACTTTGTCGCCAGCTTCAAAGATATCTGCTTTAATTTCCTGAGCTAACTGATATTCATCAGCGTTCTCGAATTTGAATTCTTTTACAAATCTCTTTCCTGTTACTCCAGCTTTATCAAAGTGTCCTTTTTCAGCCTTTGTAACACCGTGTCTGTGCACGATTTCTTTCTTTCCGTTCTTGTCAACGTTAACAATTTTGTCTTTCTTGTCAACGAATCCAACCTGAACTGCGCTGTATCCGTCATTTTCAACGGTTTTGATCTGTGTTACAACACATGGTCCAGCCTGAAGAACAGTTACCGGAGTAAGTACTCCATCTTCGTTGAAGATTTGAGTCATTCCGACTTTGGTAGCTAAGATAGCTTTCTTCATTTTATTTTACCTCCTGTGATTTACAGCGGAACGCCCTTATGGGTGTTCATCCTAAATATTAGGAACTACTGTGTTTTAATTTATTAGAACTTATTTGTTCTTCATTTTGATATCGATGTATACACCAGCTGGCATTTCCAGTCTTGACAGAGCATCTACAGTCTTCTGTGTCGGTGCAATGATATCGATCAGTCTCTTATGAGTTCTCTGTTCGAACTGTTCTCTGGAATCTTTGTATTTGTGAACCGCTCTTAAGATTGTTACAACTTCCTTCTTTGTCGGAAGCGGTACCGGTCCGCTAACCTTTGCTCCATTTTTCTTTACAGTTTCGATAATTTTCTTGGCAGATGCATCTACAAGCTGATGATCATATGCCTTCAATGTGATTCTCATTACTTGACTTGCCATAAAAAAAGTCGCCTCCTTTTCGTACTTAAACCTCAGTACGACAAGCGGTGACTGTACACTTCCCCGTGTGTGTCGTGAGAAACTCACACGTTGTTACTGCATCTCAGCAGCTGTTATGATTTCGTACAGTGACTTGTCGCCAGTTTCCTAACTTGACATTCGCTCCACGGAAAACCTGCCATTCTTCTCGGCAGCAACCTCGCGCTTCTTTGCTATCATGTCACAGCTTTTTTAGTATACCCGATGTTTCTGCATTTTGCAAGCATTTTATTTTATTTTTTGTACTTTTTTTCATACAAAATTTTCTTGAAAAATCTTCTCCTTTTGTGCTATTTTTCTTATTCCCTTTTTGCAGTATAATATTCTCATATTCAGCGGGGTACCAGATCCATAGGCTTCTTCGCTAAATGCAGCCTGTCTTTCGATCTTTCCCCACATCATCTTATATAGAATAAAAGGAGGACGCATATTATGCAGACATTAGATGCAATCAAAACAAGAAGAACGATCCGCAAATTTACAGAGGAGCCTGTCTCACATGAAGTGATTGAGAAAATCGTAGGAGCAAGTGCCTACGCTCCATCCTGGAAGAATACGCAGACAGCAAGATACATTATAATAGAAGAAACAGCTCTCAAAGACAGGATTGCCAGAGAAGCTGTTATGGGATTTGAATGGAATACAGGCATCATTCTTGGTGCACCGGTACTGGTTGTTCTCGCTTCCGTTCCGGGGAAAAGCGGTTACGAAAAGGACGGAGCTTATTCCACCTCAAAAAAGGATAAATGGGAAATGTTTGATGCCGGTATCGCTGCGCAGACCTTCCAGCTCGCTGCTCATGAATGCGGAATCGGTTCGGTTGTCATGGGTATTTTCGATGAGGTAAAGGTAAAAGAACTACTTGGTCTTGACGATACTCTGAATGTATCTGCCCTGATTGCGATCGGTCATCCAGCCATCCAACCGACCGCACCAGCACGTAAACCTGTCCAGGAACTGATCCAGTACCGCTAATCTACAGTAGACTTACGCTTGACCGCTTTGTACAGATTTTAGTGCATAATTTATTCATAAATTTACCATTTTCTTGTTGACACTACCGTGATAAAGTGATATAGTGTAACCAACTTAATCAGAGAGCTAAACCAAGGGCGGTTTCCAACACAAGGATACCGCTTTTTAATAAAGACTTGATTAAGCTACAACATTGGTTGTTATTGCAGTTATATTGTTGCCGGTCGTTTCCCCCAAGAATGATCTTGCAATGATAAAACTCCAATTTATATATACATCCTCTTTGTAGGAGCATTCCCCAGCTTTGTATATAAGGCAAACTGCAATGCAACGAGGAAAAACCTCTCAATGACATACCAAAAAGAAAAGACATGACCTCGAGGGGTCATGTTTTTTCTTTCCAAAAGTAAAGGAGACGTGAAAATATGAGTAGTTCAAGACCGATAGATAACCCGAAAGATCCCCGTACAGACGAGAAACCCGTATTTTCAAAAGAGCTGGTGCAGGAAGATCTGAAAGATGAATTCAAAGCAGGCTCCAACTCCGAATGGGCCGCTGATTCCCAGGATGAACTCGAAGACTGGATTGAGGAGCAGGGGATTCAACTGAGATATTAATTCCATTCACAGGAATATTTTCAAAGAGCGGCTGGAAAATCGATTATATGATTTCCCAGCCGCTCTTTATTATACTTTATTTTTCACTCACGAAAATAAACTTCACGCTTCCATCCATTCCATCTGCAATTCCAGAGAAGTTCTTATATTCTTTAGATGCATCAAGAAGTTCATTTGCTTTATTAAGAAGTTCATCAATATCGCCATCAAATACGCTTACAAGCTTTTTAATTCCTTCTTCATTAAACTGAATCATACCACTGTTTAATTCGGCTGCGCCAGAATCAAGTTTCTCAACACCGGAAATCAATGGTGCTATGTTGCTCTGAAGAGTGTTAAGACCTGTCGAAAGTGCGGCAGCTCCGCTGTCAAGTTTAAGTGCACCTGCTGCAAGCTGACCAGATCCATTTGCAACAGTCTGTGCTCCGGCATTTGCTGTCTTCATATTCGTATTTAAAGTAGCACTTCCCGCACTTACTTGTGAAGCTCCGGCACTTAATGTTCCGAGTCCCGAATTCAGATCTTGTGTTCCTGCAAGTAAATTTCCACTTCCATCTAAGAGCTGTTTTGTTCCAGCTGTAAGCTGAGTCTTCATACTTCCAACACCGCCTTGAAGCTCTGTTGCTCCAGCTCCCAGAAGTTCCAGTGCCTCTTCTAACGAGCCGGCTCCTCCTTGTATATTTTGTAATCCTGCAGCAACCTGACTTGCTCCGGATCCGATGCTTTTGAGGTTATCAGATAAATTTTTCGCACCTGCTGCAAGTTCATTCGCACCTGCTGATGCCTGGGTAATTCCGCTGTTCACAGCTTGCTGCTGTGTTTGAAGTCCACTTATAACATTATTCAGTACAGCCTGCTGCTCCGGTGTTGCTGACTCAAGAAGACTTGTCAGTGCTGCAATCATTGCTGAATTATCATTCCCTGCCGCAATCTGATCAAGTGAACTTTTAAGATTTGCCGCTCCGTCCGCAAGTCCGCTGGCTCCTGTCTGTGCCTGTGTAATTCCACCACTTACACTTTGCGCACCTTCTGCAGCACTTGCAGCTCCATTTTTCAGATTTTCTGCTCCGGCTTTAGCCTGTTTAATTCCACCATTCAGTTGTTCTGCACCACTGCTCAAAGAATCCACACCTGCACCAACCTGGTTTTGCATTTGTGCAATTCCATTATTCAGATCTTTTGCTCCGCTTTCAAGTTTAGCTGCTCCCGCACTGGCATTTTGTGCTCCTGCCTCAACCTGTGCTGCCCCTGTTTTCAAACTTTCTGTACCATCTGCCAGTTGACTCGTTCCTTTTGCAAGACTCTTACTTCCATCGGCCAATGTGTTTGCCCCACTGACCAGACTTCCTGTTCCACTTGCCAGTTCCTTTCCGCCGCTTGCCAGCTGATCTACTCCACTTGCCAATGTTCCTGATGAAGAAAGCAGTGTATCCAGTCCTTCTTTCAGTTCTCCGGAGCCGCTGACAAGTTTGTTCGATGCATCTTGAAGTTCTGTCATAGAATCCTTCAGTTCATCCAGGCTGTCAAATTTATCGGTACCTACTTCATTGAACACTTCGTTTGTTGCAACTGTAACGGCTTCTACTTTTTCGTAATCTGTCACATCTGCTTCTACTGTAAAGGAATCCGGGATATCCAGATCATCCACCTTGCTGCTAACTGATGTAAGCTGTTCTTTCAACTGTGGAAGTCCCATTCCGATCACGATATCTCTGTCACCATCTGAGATTACTTTCCCATTGTCAACAGTTACATTTGAGAATTTCTCGCCATCCATCAGAAGCCCGGTTGCCATCAAAAATGGTGTGTATTTCCCGCTGTCAGCACTTGTATTCTGATATTCATAATGAATCTTTAAGTGTCCACTCTTTCCTTCCAGATCATCTGCGCTGACTTTCTTTCCGTCAAGTTCATAAGTAACCTTCATTCCTACAGGAATCTTCTTTGTGGTTGTTCCCTGATAGCAGATATCTTTCTTATCTCCCTGCCATACCAGTTTACCGTTATTTTCAGAAAAGGTTTCATCACCTTTTACATTCTTGATATCTTTCAGATCTGATACATCATCAATGGTTCCAAGGCTCGAAATATTTTTCAGCTGATCCGATACCGTAACATCTTTCTGGTTTCCTGCGTCATCTACTTTTACATATACAGTCTCATCTTTTGTAGGTGTTGCGCTGCTGCTTGTTTTTGTCTCGCTTGTTTTCTTTGTCTCTGTGCTTTTATCTTTATTATCTGCCGCCTGTACATTTGCAGATGTTCCTGCAACATTTCCAACTACAAGCGATGCCATAAGTGCAAGTGTAACTAATACTCTGTATTCCCTGTTCTTCATGTTTAAAAACCTCCTGTAAGCCTCTACTGACTTTCCTGTCGGTATGCTTTCTTCTTTTTGACTACTGGTCATTTTCTAGCTCGCACTTACTATAACTCAAAAATGACCACAAGTCAATATTTTTCTACAAAAAAGTTGACTCTGAGTCATTTTGATTTTATAATAAAGATAATTCAAAGGAAAAGAGGAATGAATCATGGGAAAAGTAGATGAAAACAAGCATCAGAAAATGGATGCTCTCTTTCAAAGCGCATACGATTTATTTCTGAATCAGGGAATTGAGAAAACATCAATCAGCGATATAGCAAAAAAGGCCGGAGTTGCAAAGGGAACATTCTATTTATATTTTGCAGACAAATACGAGATACGCGACCGGCTGATCGCACGGACAGCCAGCCGACTTTTCCAGAGAGCACACAAAGCTCTGGAGACAGCCGACATCCCCGAATTCGAAGATAAGATTATTTTTATTGTAGATTACGTTTTAAATGCCATGCAGAAAAATAAACTGATTCTGAGATTTATCTCTAAGAATCTCAGCTGGGGCATTTTCAGACAGGCTATCACCAATAATATGCAGGATGATGAGGGTGAAATTCTTGCATATTTTAGTAATATCCTTCTGGATCATCCGACAATCAAACTTCGTGCGCCGGAAACTATGCTGTTTCTGATCATAGAACTTGCAAGTTCTACTTCATACAGCACGATTCTGGACAACGATCCGATGTCGTTTGAAGAATTGAAGCCATATCTTAACGAAAGTATCCGCGCGATCATCCGTAACCATATTATCGAAGATACCGCAGAAAATTAAACAGCAAAAGTCCTGTCAGAATCTGAATATCGAATCCGGATTCTCAACAGGACTTTTCTATATCTTCTTTCCCTGCCAGCTTTACTTTTGACAGTTTTCTTCAAATTTCAAAGCCTTAACGCTTCTCATTTTTCCGCATTTTCAGCTTCAGCATTGCAGTAACCTTTTTCGCATCCAGCTCCGTCACATTATTTTCTCCGAGTACATCTGTCTCAATGCCCTCTTCACTTTTATTGATATCCAGAATTTCTCCCAGATGATCATTTTCTACAACAAACTGGCCAACTGTACCACTGAATTTCAGCCCGGTTACCGGAATTCCTCTGATTTCCATCTGTTCAGCCGTATTTGCGAAATCTACGTCACTGTTTCCCCATCCATCGGACGACAGGATAACTCCGTCTGCCCGCATAGCTTCCGCCCATACTGCCGCACGGGTTCCAACAAGCAATTTATCTGTATTATCATCCGGCGTTCCAACAATTATGATTCCCATCAGATCCAGATCTTCATCCGATGATACCACATCAAGAAGAGGATCCCTGAAATGGTGTAGTGATGTTTCCTTTGTCGATGGTCCAATTCCCATAATCGCACCTCCTACTGCATAGAACGGATAATTCCGTCACGATATTCGTTTGGTGTAACGATCACCGGCATATTTCCCATATCAATGATCGAGCGACCGTTTTCAGTTCCCGAAGGCTCTTTTGCAAATAACGAAGTATCGTACATCGCACCCTGTCCGGCAACCTGTTTTACGATCAAAACACGTTTTTTTCCTGGGCGAACCACATCATGGTACTCATGTCTCTCTGTGCAGAGATCGCCCCTGAACTTCTTCATCTGTTCCCGGAAAATCTGGATAAACTCGTCACAGGCATGGTGGGCTGCAAGTACACCTTCTCTTTCCTGTCCCATTCCAGGTTTCAGAACAACATCAAATGCCACAATATAATCATCATCCCCCGGAGTACCCGCACGGTTCAGATACAGCTTCTCTTTCAGATTGCCTTCACTGGACCCAAATTCGTGTGCCTGTTTTCCGTTTTCATCTACACCGGTAAGGATTACATAAACGCCGGTGAGTGTATGCGTAATCCCGTCCCCAATCTTTCCAAGTACTTTGGTCGATATCGGAATGATATCCATCATCGTATTGGTATAACGGTCATGTTCTCCCGGTCTTATAATCTGTACATCTAATTTGGAAAGCTGTGGATATTTCGGTAAAATTTCATCCAGTATTTTCTTCTCGATCGTCATCTTTCCAGATGCTGTCACTTTATTTTCTCCGCCTTCTTCCACCTCAGTAATATGGAAAGCTTTGATCACAAGCCGGCGCAGATCTATTTCTTTCTCCATATAATCATCCTCAATTCTAAATTGAACCCAAATGCGCCCTGGCACATTTGAGGCACATAGCACCTTTTATCTAACAGGAAATTTTATCAAAATATCCAGTTAAATAAAAAGGACATCTCCGGCAAATCAGAGCTTTCGCCCCAATCCTGCCGGGGATGTCCCCTTTTTACTATTTGATTATACTTTCGCTACATATTCAAACGGCAGCGGAACAACTTTTCCTGGAGTATCCAGCTTCACAAGCTGTTCCAGAGTTGCTTTTACGATGCCTGTCTGCATCTCAACGTTGTGTGGTTCACCAGCGTTAGCTCCCATAGGAACACGCGGAGCAACCGCACGTGGGGTACCGGTCTGACGAACAACCGGCGGAAGCGCAGCAATAATAATTGTAGGAATTCCTGCGGCTTCAATCGCTCTCTGCACCAGAACTGCAGAGCGGTGGCAGGTACCTCAACCAGCGGTGAGGATAACTGCGTCTACGCCTTCCTCTACAAACATCTTTGCAATGGCAGGACCAGTTTCATGTTTGAATTTTTCCTGGTTTCCGCCACCACCCATGAATCCGGCATGTACCGGTGCACATGCTTTGATAAATCCTTCTTTAGCAAGCTCATGGATACGGTCAATCGGGAACATACAGTTGATGTCTTTGTTTACATCACTGTTGTCATATCCACCGTGAGATACCATTAATTCATCTGACGGCATTTTATCTGTTATTTTTCTCCAGGTAAAGTCACCGGCAAGGTTGAATCTCTTCTGATCCTTGTGGTGCACACCTGCTGCTGTGGCGAGGGCAATTGTCATATCCTTCAGTTCTTTTTTCACCGGAGCCCATACTGGCGGCGGAGTTACCGGAACAAAGATTTCTGACTGAAGTCCTTTAACAACGGTCAAACTCATGTCTATTTCCTCCTGATATAATTACACTTCATCATTCTTCTTATGAGACTTCATTTCTTCCTGACGTCTCTGATACGTCTGCAGGTTACTAACATATTTTTCATTGGCGTCCGGTCCAAGCTGTTCGACAAAACTCATATTCCATCCAACTTCCTGTCCTACCACTAATGGATAATCCGTAATCAGCATTCTCATCGGGATTTTCAGATAACCTAATCGTCCCTTCAAATCGATTCCAACACATCCATCATGGATCTCTACGATTACGCCTTCCATATAGATGATCTTATCGCCATATTTCATAGTCATTCACCTTAATCGTATTTTTCTTTTCTCTTCTGGCTCATCGGCAGCGACTGCTCGTTCTTAACCAATTCAATTGTTCTGTCCATAGTCTTTGAAATCAGTTCGATGTTATTTGCTTTTACATTCGGATTCCATTTTCTTTCTGCCTTCTTCACTTCTTCTCCAGCCATTCCAGCTTTCAGCATAGCAAGTGCACGGATTGCTTCTTCCTGGCAAAGTGTGTTGCAGGCAAGAACTTCGTTCTCGATTCCTGATTCAGATTTGTTGTTATCTACCATGTACTGCATGTATTTGTTTCCAACTACAAGTGCTCCCTGTACTGCGCAGAATGAAAGTCCAACAACCGGAATTCCTCTCATACCGATCTGTTCAATATGGCTTGCGAAATCGATGTGGTTGTTACCAAATCCTTCTGTTGTAACAAATGCGCCATCAACATCAAGAGCTTCTACCATCATACCAACACGTTTTGATACATAGAATTTCTCTGTATTGATCTGTGGGCTACCTACAAAGATAACACCGCAAAGGTCAACTTCTTCATCATGGAGAGTTTCAAGAACCAGTGGTTCTCTCCAGTAATGTCTTGACATTTCTTTTGATGCAGGTCCGATACAGGTAAGTGCATGGATACATCCGTCAAGTACTTCCAGTGGAGATGCCATGATCGGTACGTTTCCAAGGTCAACGTTTGGTCTTGCGCCAAGTACTCCGACTGGTTCCACAGGAAGGATCAGATTGTCATGCATAGCACCCTGTCCCATGATTTCTTTTACGATAACGACTTTCTTCTTACCAGGTCTTCTTACCTGATTGAATGTCTCTGTATCTACTACAAGGCTTTCGTCTTCTACTTTCTTCAGAGCTTCACGGATTTCCTGTGTGATCACGTCTGTTGCAGAATGTGCAGCAAGCGGACCAGGTCTTTCCATGTTGGTTCCTTCTTTGATGATAACTTCTGTCTTGATGAAGATTTCACCTTTATCAGGAGCTCCCGGACGTCCCCACATGATATTTTCATCCAGGTATCCTTCGGAAGAACCGAATTCACCAATCTGAACACCATTGTCGTCTGTTCCGGTAACCATCATGATAACGCCATCAAGTACTCTTGTTGTACCTGTACCGATTTCGTCTTCGCCCTCTTTTGTAGCGATCGGCTGTACGTCCATGATTGTATTAGAATAAGTATGGTACTGATCCGGTGTAATGATATCAATCTTTAACTGATGAACCAGTTCCTGTGAAGCAACTGCTTCTTCTTCAATTCCTTCTCGGATGTAAAGAGTTGTTCCTTCGATCTTTGTCTCCGGTCCACGCTTTACTTCTGTAATTTTATAATGCTTTCTGGTAACGCTTCTTACGACTTTCGGTTCCAGCTCTTTTGTCGGTGCTGCGCCTGAAACCACGCCTGCCGGTAATTCTACCTCTGCCGGTACTTCCGCTACTGCAACACCGTTATTAAAACCCATCGGCATTTCGATATCGATATCTTTGCCTTCTCCAATGTGGATTTTTAACACGCCGCCAACTTTCTGTACACTTGCTGTAGGATTTGCAGTAACTGCTGGTGCTTCTTCTTTCACTTCTTCTTTTGCTTTTTCAGCCGGTGCTTCCTCTGCTGCAGGTGCTTTTGCGCCTTCGACAAGATCAGCTGTAAGTGGTGTAAGAGAATCGCAGGTCTTAACAAGCTTTGCTCCAAGTACCTGTTCGATTGTAAGTGTTCCATCAAGTTTCAGAAGTCCTGAATCTACCAGATCATCAAAGATAGCCGGATCTTCAAGGTTTGCAGCCTGGATTGTAATGCCGCCTTCTGCTCTACAGCATAATACTGCAGGATCTTTTGCATGTTCTTTTGCGGTTTCCGCTGTAATTGACATAATAATTTCCTCCTTGTTAATTTAACAATAACTCAATTAACTATTTATACACTCACCGAAGTGAGGTATCAACTTATCTATTTACCTTCCGGTAACTGTTCTACCTGTTTTGAAACACGCAGATATCTGTAAAGTGGATGTCCGATTGTACGCATTACATGGTCTGTCTGGTGGAATACCTTAAGTCCCATCTTCGGTGCTGATCCCATTACTGTATTTGAACAGTCTGAGCAGTTACCAATAATAATGTACTCGCATCCATCCTTCTTGAACTGGATATTATTCTTAGCCTGTCCAGGACAGTTTCCAGGTCTTTCGCATTTAAGCGGAGCTCCCGGTTTGTTTTCAATTGCCTGTTTACATCTGGCTACTGATTTCACTACACCATTCATCTTCTGACAAATATCTCTCATACGTTCTTCGCTACCACCGCAGGCACATACCAAAAGACCTACACTTGCACCATGAAGATCCGGGAAATCAATTGTAACAATGATTCCACCAGTTGTCTTTGTGATCGGTGCATCCTCTGTAGTAGCATGTCCGGTAAATGGACCACCCATGATGATTTCCCCATATACACCATCAATACCGCCGGCACGTTCAATCATTTCCCCAACGCTTGTGCCGACCGGTACATCCATAAATACATGTGGCTCATTACCGCCATTGATCTTACCGATAACAGTAAGGTTCTTAGAAAAGCATGGCTTTCTCTCTTCAATTGCTTCCGCAACTCTTGCAAGAGTTTCTACATTACAGACAATTGCATTCGCTGCTGACGGAAGCTGTGTTGTATTCAGTTCGATTCCAAGACATTCTCTTACAACCGCACGTTCTTCTCCCATCGGATAAATATCCGGAAGTAAGTGGATTGTAATCGCCTCTTCATCTTTTAATGCCTCGCGCAGTGCCTTTACTGCTTTTTCATTTTTCTTCTTAATTGCAAAAATAGCTTTTGATGCATTGGAAATCTCCATGCAGTGTTTTACTCCGCGGATAACTTTCGCACAGTCATCTTCCAGCTGCTGAATGTTATGACGAAGTCCAGGCTCACACTCCGCTGCATTTACAAGGATATATCCTCCCTGCAGATCTGTTCCGAGTTTTACACCTGTCGGGAAGCCGGCGCCACCCATTCCGACAACACCTGCCGCTTTTACCATATCAAGCTTGCTGCCTTCCGGAATCTTTACATATTCATCCTTCTGTTCTTCATCCGGCTTGATGATGATACGGTCTTCCAGTACGTCTTCTACCACACCATATGCACTTGAAAAAATATTAGCTCCAAGGCCTGTCGGTGTTGCAATCAGAGTCCCTTTTTCTACTCTGTCTCCGGCTTTTACAACCGGTGCACAAGGAGCTCCTACATGCTGACGCAGCAAAATCTGTAAGTTTGCCATGTCTCTTCTCTTCCTTTCTCCTCTACGTCGAAATCTATATCTTATCTTGTCCTACGCGTATTTGACTATAGTTTAACAAATAGATATATTTTTTTCAATAGCATTTATAGATTTTCACTTTTCATGTTGGACTCAATACTAGAATCTAGTCTAGTGATTGATCTGTACTATAGTCTATATGATTTTACTTGAAAATTCAATATCTTTTTTATATATAATCTATTTATTTTTTTCATCGGTTCTGTCTGATTTTTACAGATTGTCTATTTTTCCTCATTTTACTTATCCGCATTATCTATAAGTATTCTGGCCAAGAGGATTTACGTCAAAAAAGAAAAGCCACCGTACTGTTTCCCCTAAAACAATACAGCAGCTTTTCTCTTTATCTTTTTAAGGCTTTTCGCCCAAAAACCTCTCTTTTTGGCGAGGGCATGTGGGAATCGAACCCACCCAGGACGCTCCTAACGCCCCACACTGGTTTTGAAGACCAGGAGACACACCAGTTATCCATCTACCCCCATATATTGATTATTCCAATCAAGCTTATTCATTATAGCAAATTACCATTGACTTTTCAAGTGTTTTCGTACATAATATTTTTAAAGAAAACTGAACTGCATACTAGACTCTGGTCTGGTCTTTCAACTAAGGAGGAATATTAAAAATGGAAATCAATCCAAAACTGAATCTTGACGCATTTGAGGCATCTTTCCATGCGATTGACACACATACAGTTGGGGAATTTACAAGAATCATTACATCAGGTTTCCCGAAGCTTGAAGGGGATACAATGATCGAACGTAAGAACTTTCTTGCAAAGCATTACGACAAATATCGTCAGGCTCTGATGTTTGAGCCACGTGGACATCATGATATGTTTGGTGCTCTTCTGACAGATCCGATCCACCCAGAAGCTGATTTTGGTGTGATCTTCATGGACACTGGAGAATATCTGAATATGTGCGGCCACGGAACAATCGGTTCGGTCACAGCAATCATCGAAACAGGACTTGTTCCTGCCGTAGAACCTTATACAGAAGTTGTTCTGGATGCTCCTGCAGGAATTATCCGTACCAAAGCAGAAGTCAAAAATGGAAAGGTACTTAATGTAACACTTACTAATGTACCGGCTTTCCTTTACAAAGAAAACCTCACCACAGAAGTTGATGGCAGAGAAGTTCACTATGATATTTCTTTCGGCGGAAGCTTCTTCGCGCTTGTTGATATCGAACAGTTCGGATGGCACGTAGATCCACAGTCAATCCCACAGCTTACCGATTTCGGTATGAAGCTGATTGAAAAGGTCAATGCTGAAGTAGAGATCCGGCATCCGGAACTTGATATCACAACTGTCGACCTTGCAGAGCTTTATTGCTCTACCGATACTCCTGGATGTGACAAACGTAATGTCGTTATCTTCGGAGATCATATGGCTGACCGTTCTCCTTGCGGAACCGGAACCAGCGCAAAGCTCGCCACCCTTTACAAAAAAGGTGAAATCAAAGTTGGACAGCCTTTCGTATATGAAAGCTTTATCGGCTCTCAGTTCAAAGGCGTAATCTTAGATACTACAAAGGTTGCCGACTATGATGCCGTTATTCCGCAGATTACCGGAAGTGCTTATCTGACAGGGGAAGCTACTTATGTGATCGATCCAGATGATCCGTTAAAATATGGCTTCAAAGTAGGTCGTTAAGTCAAAATCTTTCAGGAGACAGAGCTATGTATATGGCTTTGTCTCCTTTTTTTGTAAACAAATTACTTTCTTGTTATTTCATGTCCATTCTGCTATAATAAAAAAAGATTACTATTTTCAAAGGAGGGGAATTTTCATGCCAAAGAAAAGAAGTTCCACCAAAAGCCGTATCATAAAAGCCGCGTGGAATCTATTCTACAAGCATGGTTATGAACAGACCACTGTTGATGAGATCATTTCGGCTTCTAAGACCTCAAAAGGAACCTTTTACCACTATTTTAAGGGAAAAGAAGCTCTTCTCAACACACTTTCTTATCTGTTTGACGAAAAGTATGAAGAGCTTGCAGGAATCGTAGATCCGGATCTTTCTGCTTATGATAAGCTGTTATTTTTTAACCATGAACTATTTCATATGATTGAGACCAGTGTCGATGTCGGGCTTTTAGCCTCCCTCTACTCGTCCCAACTGATCACAAAAGATAAGCGCTCCCTTCTTGAAAACGATCGTTACTATTTCGTGTGGCTCACTGAGACAATCAGCACTGCACTGAAAAATGGAGAATTCAACGGCACCAGTACTGCCGATGAACTTCTGAAGATTTATGCAATGTACGAACGTGCTGTTCTTTATGACTGGGCATTATGCAAAGGCAAGTATTCTCTCACCGCATACAGTGACAAGCTTCTCCCACATGTACTTGACCAGTTTGTAGAAGGTTTTTAATTCTGTCATTTTTTCATTGACAGTATAGACACCCTTCTGCACATGGAT
The DNA here is from genome assembly GCF_027690675.1 of Bariatricus sp. TF06-38A. Taxonomy (NCBI): domain Bacteria; kingdom Bacillati; phylum Bacillota; class Clostridia; order Lachnospirales; family Lachnospiraceae; genus Bariatricus; species Bariatricus sp. TF06-38A. The sequence continues at coordinate 34,978 of NZ_JAQFCE010000011.1, read as the reverse complement.
CATCGCACTACAATCGAGTAGGCTGACTCCTACTCGATTCTTATACTTTGTACATCATCTCGCTTAACAGCTCGATGATGTACATTCGTCAAATGCAGATCCTTGTGCAAGCACAAATCTGCACTTGGCTCATCGTATACACAAAAAGACCAGAACCCGCCCCACTACCAGGGCATTCTGGTCTTTTTCTTTTCACTGCCGCATTTTTTCCTTATGCACTGTACTCTATTCTTCAATCAGGAAGCTTTCCTGTTCGATTCCCTTTCCTGTTTCAAGAAGCTTTTCTTTTAACTCCTCCAAAAGTGGAACATTTACCTTTTCCAGCTTTTCCATCGTCTCTTTCGAGATTGTTTTCGCATATTCTTCGTATTTCTCGTAGGTCTCCACATCCATCTGCAATGGCTTTATTCCCGGGAAAATATGCTTCTGGATATATTCAAAAATCCGGATTCCACCGTAATCCATATCTCCGCTGTGGAATACTTCCACGTCTTTCCCTTCAATCACTCTCTGCAGCTTCTTTAGAAATTCTCTTTCAAGTGGTGAAAAATATCCATGACTGTAGATATAAAGGATCTCCGGATCATATTCCATCGCAAGGTAATTCGTCTTATTCTCGATCGTCACGATTTTTTTCAGTGCCGGCTGCTCTACCTCAACCATTGCATGCTTGACTGTCTGGCTGTTCAGCACAACTCCATATGTAAAATCGGAAAGATCCACTCTTTTTGCTTCTGATCCTTTCCAGATCTTCAGTTTAAGCGGTCCTTTAACTGCCAGTTCCTGGGAATTTTCTTCGATCAGCAGCTGCTCCAGAACCGTCTGGATATCCATATCTGCCGTAATCTCCGGGCAATATCTCCTTGCAGCCGTCACCACATTTCGTTCCATCTCCCGCTCGAAGATCTTGCTGTCCTTCAGATAGCGTTTACTGAAAATCCGCTTCATCATCGGTTCTTCCAGAGAGTCCAGTCCCCGGTAACAGTCCAGATATTTTTCCAGCTTCTCTATATTTTTCGGCAGATCACCTTCTGCGATCCGCTCTTTCAGCTTTTCCAGATAATTCTCGATCCATTCTTTCTGAAAGCCTTCCGAAAGCTCCTGGTCAATCATACGTATATAATAATTTACCTTCGCCTGCTTCGGCCAGTATTCTTCTCCACTTTCGCTGTCTGCAAGACGGTAAAAATCCGGAAGATGCTCTACCTGATATGCCACAAGCTCTACATCGCTGTCTGGGACAACCCATTTTTTCACAGTCAGAAGTCCTGCTCTTTCCAGGCGCTGCACCTCTTCGATCAGCTCTTCTTTCCCACAGGCATCATAATCCTCCTGTGTGATCCGAAGAGTCCTCCCTCCAGTCACTCCTTCCCGCCAGTCACGGCTGCTGTTCTCACATCTTTCTATAATCCTGTCTACCAGATACATTTTCTATCACCCCTGTTCTTCCTCATCCGCAAGCTGTGCGAACTCGGTTTTTTCAAATTCCTGAATTGATATATGCCGTTTATTCGGGTTGGCATATACAAAGGTTTTATCAACATTTTCCAGATAATTCTGGATCTTATCATTTGTGGCACTGATGATCGCCTGGAAACCAAGCCCACGGATCAGCGCAATACAGCTCGCCACCTTCTCGGCATCCATTTTGGAAAATGCCTCATCCAGAACGACCAGTCTGAGCGTCGGATTCCTGTGGATTTTCGGGGAAAGATTGATCCTGTAAATCTGTGCAAAGCTTGCAAGAAGTGCAACATAAAGAGGATTTTGTCCCTCTCCTCCGGAATTCTTGCGGATCATCTTGCCAAGACCGATTTTCATATCTTCCTCACCCTGGACAATCTGCTGCATGTCGAAGGAAAGATAAGTACGGTAATCCGCGTACTTGTCCATATTTTTCTTCGCCTCTTCCAGTTCCTCATGGGTAGCATTTTCCGGTGGGATAAATATGCCGATCAGTTCATTCATCATATCACCGTAGTTTTCTTCATGCTCCATCGTGAACAGATTCATCTGGTTCTCAATAGAACCTGAAAGCTGTGCCGGATTGATCTGCAGGGTATCATCCATAAACATCTTATAGTACTTTCCGTCTGCACCCTTATTCTTCGCGATCACAAACTGGTACTTATCTTTTCCGAAATCCAGCCGGCTGATGATCCGGTTCAGCTCATCTCTTCTCTGGTAGGCCTCGCGGATCGCACTGCGGATCTTGAAAACAAAGTCATCCTTGAAGTGCTCGACCGCTGCCTTTGCCTGTTCATTCGCTGCCTGCCGGTAGGTTTCCAGATTATCACACGACAGGCTTTCCAGAAGCTCCTGATAAACCTTATTATCTTCTTCTACCACTGAAAAATTACGCTGCGTATATTTTTTGGTATAAGCACTGCGGGCTGCCACCAACTCCTGATAGATCTCTTCTTTTTTCTTTCCAAGCTGCTGCAGCTGCCTTGCACTTGCCTCTTTTAAATAAATATAGTTTCTGCTTTTCTGTGCTTCCAGATACTCTTCAAACTGCTTTTCAAACCTTTCGTTTTCCTGAAATTCTTTCTGGATTCCAGAAAGTGCAAATTCCGACTCTGTAATACTGTTTCTGAATTTTTCGATTTCTTCCCCGTTTTTCCAGATTTCTTTCTCTGTCTTCGTGATCTCTTTCTGCTTTGCATCCCGTCTTTCCTGCACTTCTTTCATCTGTGCTTCCAGAGTATCGACTGATTCTGCACGCAGTTTCTGCAGCTTTTCAAGTAAATCTTTCTTACGGGTTTCTTTTCCCTTTATCGCCTTTGCATCCAGGATCTGGCTGATATAATCCTCTGTCGGAAGTGGCATTGCTTCCAGTTCCAGAAGTTTCTTTGCCTCTTCCACAAGTGCCGCAAGTGGAAGCCTCTTCTCCTGAAGCTCATCACAGTGCTTCTGAAGCTGCCGGATCCTCTGACGGAGACTAATCTCTCCGATATAAGCACGTCTCGTATAATTTTCCGGATTAATATGCTGCAGACGATAGCTGTGATACAACATACAGTCCGGTGTCACACCAATCCTGCACTCCCTGAGTTCCTCAATGTTCTCACATTTCATGACATTACCAAGAAAGAAATTGATGTAAGACTGCACGTATTTTTCTTTTGCTTTTACTTCTTCTGCAAGAGCGCCCTGCCGGACAATGTGCTCTTCTTCCATAACCTTTTCCGTATCCAGAATTGCAGCACGGAAGAATTTCTTCTTATCCATCTCCTGATAAATATCCATTGCCGCTTTTGCGTATTTCGGCTCTACGATCAGCAGAAGTTTATTATTTCCCATATAGCCTTCCACTGCATTGTGCCATCTTTCATCCCGGATTTCCAGAAGATCTGCGAGGATCTGCACGGAAACAAATTTTCCACAATTCTCCTGCAACCGGTTCTGTAGTTCCAGCCTTGCTTCTTCCAGCTCTTTGGGATATGCTTTTCTTCCCTGTTTCAGCTCTTTTAGCTCTTCTTTGGCTTCCCGTTCTTCTTTCTTGATCTGACGAAGTGTACTGTCCGTATCCCGACGTTCTTCTTCGATCTCCGCACGCATCTGTGCGATATTTTCTTTCAGCCTTGTAAGTTCGCCCTCCGAAATCGTACCGGCTTCAAATTTATCAATATCCCAGATGGTCTGGTTGGACGTAATCTCCTGTTCTTTCCATGCTGCAAGTCTCTGTGCTGTCTTTGTGAGACTCGCCCTGCTTTTTCCCAGATGTTCCAGAGTCTCGTTAAGTCCTGCAAGTTCTGCTTCCAGTGCTTTATAACCACTGTTATTCAGACGAAGTAACAGCTCCTCATGCTCCTTTTGCAGTTCTCCACTCTGGCGCATCAGCTCGGCTTTCGTATGCTCCTGTACCTTGATACCTTCTTCTCTGGTTTTAATCTTATCATGGAGTCCCTGGATGTCCGCCTGCAGCCGGAGCATTTCCAGACGGGTAAGACGGTAGTCACATTCCCTGCTTTTTTCTCGCTTATCATCAAAATCCTGATAGATTCCATCGATCTTCTTCAGTTCCTCAATCTCTTCCATCGTTGACTCAATTTTGCTGCGCATTCTGCCATACTGCATGATACTTTCTTTCAGATCCTCAATCTGAATATCCTGTTCCATACAGATATATTCTTTTACAAATTCTTCCAGCTTGATATTCATCCGAAACGGGATTGCCCGCTTAAAAAGACGTGGGAACTTTTCTTTATCCAATCCGCCCAGATACACATCATAAAGCTGACGGCGGAAACGCTCATTGCTCGGTCCGCAGTAGAATGCCTCTTCACCAAAGGTACGCTGCAGATATTCTCTTATTTCCACAGTAGAAAGACATCTCTTTTCTCCCCGGTAAGCATTCGCAAGCAGACCGCTTCTGTGCCAGAAAAACAGGCGGTTGATCTCATTTGTTGCTGTCTCCACGTCAAATACAACGCCCACGCACTGTTTCTCATGGGTTCTCGTCTGTTCCAGCTCGATCACGATCGTACTGGAAAAATTCTTATTTCGCAGATACTGGGACTCATTATTTTCACTGATGTTTACCATTCCGCGCAAATACTCGATCAAGGTACGGTCGGAATCATCTGCTGCCGCTTTATTAAAAAATCCACGTCCGTCCGTGTTAGCATAGAGCACAATCTGAATTGCATCGATAACCGTTGATTTTCCACTTCCGGAATGCCCGGTGAAAAAATTGATCCCTTCACTCAAAGTCAGTATTTTTCTGTCTATATAATGCCAGTTGTTCAGGCAGATTTTTGAAATCGCCCAGAACGGCTGCCTGTTATCCAATGTCTCCAAGAGTCTCCTCCTCTTCTTCCCGGCTGCTTCCAAATGATTCCAGAACTTCTCTCACCGCATCTCCCTGCAATACTGCATGGATACACGGATAGATCAGAAGTCTTGTACTTTCATTTAACTCTTCCAGTACATCCAATGGCTCGATCAGCTGGTATTTTTTCAGCATGGCAATAGTTCTTTTCATCTCGGTCGGTGACGGGATACTGCGAAGCACGCGAAAATCTCCTGCTTTTCCGTTGAGTGCCCCCAAGGTTGTCACAATCTGGCTGCTCGACGAAACCGATGCCATCTGCTCATCATAGATCAGCTTCAGCAATAATATGTAAATAGTCGCAAGACGCGGAAGCTTTTCTCCCCAGACCATCTCATCCTGAATATAGATCAGACCCAGATGTACATTCTCGCATAACGTAATGCCGGCAATCTGGAAATACATTTTCAGAAAATCAATGTGCTTTTCGCAGATACGGTACTCTCTCTGATACTGGAGTCTGCCCGCACGCTTGTCAAACTTCCTCTCCAGAAGAAATGTCTGTCTATAGAGAAGCCTGATCACATCTGTCAGATCTTCCTGTTCTTCCTGCGTAAGCTGCTCAAAATATTCTATCATTCATTCTCTCCAATTTTGTCTTCTTTTTCTATAAATGTCTTCTTACAAACTTCAGTGCAGGATAACGGTATCCGTTCTTTTCAATCGTCTCCGCATCCTCTTCCAGCGTTTTATATTTGCTGTTCTTACGGGTACTTAAGTCATATGCCAGAATCAGCTTTTCAAAATCCTCCTCTGATGTAAGGGAAAGTTTTTCTGTATCCAGCACATCTTTCTCTATATGCTCTTCGATAAATTCTTCAATCTGCTTTTTGCTGAATCTGCGCTTGATCCGGTTCAATCTGAGCACATCTTCCCTGTCCAGATCATCCACTTCTTCTTCCTGTGCCATCTGACTTACAAAATCCTTCCGGTTTTTTCTTCGCTTATAAAGAGATTTTTCTGACAGGATTTCAACCAAAGACAGATTCATCTTCTCCCCCGTCTTTTGAATGACCTCTTCATAGTCATCCTCTGCCATCCGGTTCAGGAGCTGAATAACCAGTCCCTTCGTGTCGCTCTCTCCGCTCAGAAGATAATTCAGTCTTGTCACCGTCGCACGCACATATTTGCTGTGCTCCTTATCCATATTGGAAATGCGGTGCTCGATATCATCAAAGCCTCTCTCGATCATATCCAGAAGTTCCAGCACATCTTCTCCCGTATCTCCGGTTGCACGGGCGCGCTCACGGATCTTCTCGATCCATTCCTCATCATCCCGCATCTGACGCAGACATTCTTTGATATCTGTCTTATAGATATAAAAATTATCCGAAGTCTTCAGGATATGGTATTTTTTCCGGACAATCTCTTCCACATATCCGTCCAGATGCTCTTTCAGAAGATCCCCGTAAAACTGCTGTTCCAGAAGCCTTGCAAAAAATTTATCCATGTTATGCAGCATATCCTGCAGTGCTTTGTTGAGCCGTCTGGTATTGATAAGTGCTGTCCGGAGCATATTTAGATTCACCCTCGGATCATTTTTAAACGAGAACAATGTCGCATAGACATTCTGGATATAGATCTCTGTCTCCTCCAGGTCCTCCGTAGAAAGCCGCTCAAAGGCATCCACAAATATTGCTGCATAATCCGGAATTACGATATTCGTCACCAATGTATTATAATCTTCAATTTTCTTCAGCCATCCTTTTCGGATCAGCCAGTTCAGAATCCTTGCCGACGGAGTCTCCAACATATCAAACTCAGTCTCATCTTCTTCTCGTTTAAGTTCGATCTGTTTCTTCATATACAGATCCCGAAGCACCTGAATACAAACTTCCCTGGTCAGAAAATAATTGCTGTACTGGTATTCTTCATTGATCGCCATCAAAGCCTCAATGTATGTCTCTCTGTTCACAGAACGGAACAGACTCCAGAAACTCTCCGGAATTTCAAAACGTAACTGCATGCCTTGCCTTTCTGTAAATTCATAAATTTTTCCATTATCTATAAGTATACCATATTCTAGTCTCTAAATGGAAAAAACATTGTAAAAAAGCATTACGAAAAAGTGCTGCAAAACCGATCACTCTCATCGGCTTGCAGCACTTCTTCATAACGAGACCAAATATCTGGCAGAATATTTGATTATTATTTTAATTAAGCAAGTATGGGTTCCATATTTTTCAGTATGACTATTTGATAAATCCAACCTGTTTGCTGATTATCTCATACTGTTCGTCTTTTCTCTTATTGTAGATTACTTTTCTTTCTTCAAAGAGGTTGTTTCCTTCTGTATCGATGGATACGATCAGTGGTCCAAACTCTTTTACGCGGCAGTTCCAGAGTGTTTCCGGCATTCCGAGATCTCTCCACTCAGCTCTTACGATCTCTTCAACCTCTGTTGCTGCTACTACGGCATTACCAGCCGGGAATACGCAGTGGATTGCTCCGAACTCTTTACATGCACGTTCGGTGTTTTCTTTCATTCCACCTTTTCCGATGATCACACGTACACCAGATTTCTGTACGAATTCATACTCGAATTTTTCCATACGCATACTGGTTGTCGGTCCTACGGAAACCATCTCGAATTTGTCATTTTCCAATGGACGGATGATCGGTCCTGCATGGAAAATTGCGTTGTTTCTTACATCTACAGGAAGTTCTCTTCCTTCTTCTACCAGACGGCGATGAGCAACATCACGGCATGTTGTCATACTTCCGTTCAGGTAAATGATGTCTCCGATTTTAATGTCTTTTAAGTCCTCTGCTGAAATTGGTGTTGTTAAAATTTTCTTTCCGTCTTTTACTTCTACCATTATAATTCCACCCCCGAATGTGTTGTGATTGTGTAATTAAGGTCCTTGTCAAATACAATGTGTCCTCTTCTGTGACTCCAACATCCTACGTTTACGGCCACACCGATTGCAGATGGATGACGTGCTGTATTTTCGATGTTAACACCCATTACTGAGTATTTTCCGCCCATTCCCTGTGGTCCAAGGCCGATTGCGTTGATTCCGTCTTCCAGAAGGTTTTCCATCTTTGCAGCTCTTTCGTTAGCATTGTGAGAGCCGATCGGACGCATCAGAGCTTTCTTGGAAAGCAGAGCTGCTGTTTCTACAGAAGTTGCTACACCTACACCTACAAGAAGCGGAGGACATGCATTCAGTCCGTAGCTTGTCATAACATCGAGAACGAATTTTGTTACACCTTCGTATCCTTCACCTGGCATCAGAACCATAGCTTTTCCCGGAAGTGTACATCCGCCACCTGCCATGTATGTGTAGATTTCACATTTGTCAGAGTTTGGAACGATATCCCAGAATACGGTCGGTGTTCCTTTTCCTACGTTCTTTCCTGTGTTATATTCATCGAATGTCTCAACGCTGTTGTGACGAAGCGGTGCTTCGAATGTAGCCTTTACTACTGCTTCTTTCAGTAATGCTTCCAGATCATCGATCAGTGGGAATTTTGTTCCACATTTTACCCAGAACTGAAGGACACCTGTATCCTGGCAGCTTGGTCTGTTAAGAGCTACTGCGAGTTCCTGGTTACGGAACATGGTATCGTAGATTACCTTAGACAGCGGGCTGTCCTCTTTCTCTCTGAGTTCCTGAAGTTTTGCGATGACATCATCTGGAAGTTTTTTGGCAACGTGTGCAATGAACTTTGCCATGTAATCTGTAAGCTGTGTTACCTGTTCTTCTCTAGACATTTTAAAATCCTCCTCTTTTTATATTGCATTTAATTTAATTACTTTGTTATCCCTTCTTACGGGAAGAATGGATAGAATATCGGAAGTAAGATCATACTTACTACGGTGGATACCAGAATCAGCGGCACACCTGCTTTTGCATAATCTTTAAATGTATATCCTCCGGCTGTGACAACCATTGTGTTTGCCGGCATTCCGATCGGTGTTGCGTATGCGCATGATCCTCCGATGACACATGCCATAAGTACTGCGCTTGGGTCTGCTCCCATTCCCTGTGCGATTGACACAGCGATTGGTGCCATAAGTGCTGTTGTTGCTGTATTCGACATAAAGTTGGTAAGTACACAGCACAGCATGAAAATTACAAATGTAAGTACATAAGGTGACGGGTTCTTTCCAAGAAGTCCGATTACTTTATCAGCAATCAACTCTCCTGCCCCTGTCTGATCAAGTGCTGCTGCAAGGGAAAGTGTTCCACCGAACAGGAAGATCGTCTTCAGATCGATGGAAAGAAGTGCATCTTTCTCACTGATAACTCCTGTAAGGATCAGGGCAATTGCTCCGACGCAACCCGTTACACAAAGCTTGATTCCGATCTGTTCTTCAAAGATCATTCCGAGAAGTGTAAGAATCAGAATAACCAGGGAAAGTGTCTGTTTCCACTTTGGTACATTGCTGAAATCCTGTACCTCATCATAAATGCTGTCTCCAGCTGCATCTGTCTTGTTTGGAAGAAATTTGTATCCGATCAGTGCAAAATAAATGATTCCGACGATCAGGATCGGTACACCTACTTTTGCATAATCGAAGAATCCAAATTTCAGTCCGATGCTTTCCATCTGTGACTGTGCGATCATGTTACCCGGAGCTCCGATCAGAGAAAGGTTACCTCCCATCGCTGCTGCGAATACAAGCGGCATCAGAAGTCTTGATCTTGAATATCCCGACTTTGCTGCGATACCGATGACTACCGGGATCAGAATTGCGGCTGTTCCTGTGTTGGAAAGGAAACCGCTCATCACGCCTACGATGACCATAATCGCAACGATCAGCTGCTTCTCTGTCTTGGCGAAATGTGTTACAACTCCCCCTATTTTGTTTGCCATTCCTGTTTCAAAAAGTGCGCCACCTACAATGAACATCGCGACAAACAGGATGACGTTGCTGTCAATGAATCCTGAAAATGCTGTCTTCCAGTCCAGAACTCTCGTGACTACCAGTCCCACACAGACAATCATGGATGTCAGTCCCAACGGAATTTTTTCCCACATGAACATCACGATTGCAAACAGCAGGAACAATAATGTGATAGTTACCTGACTCATTTTGCTACCTCCTCATTTCTCTTTTTAGTTTTTTTTCTGGATGTCTTTTACTTGATATCTGATTTTGTATCCAAATCTTGATTTTAATATAATTCATTGACACCAAAATGTCAATTACTTTTTATCATTTTGGCGGATAGCATAATTCTGCATATTCTATTTTGTATATTCTGACTAAGATTCTTCTGTCATATTACACGAAATACACTTTTAGAATGATTTATTGTATGCAATACACAAATATTTGTATATTTCAATGCACTTATTACAGACTGTTTTTTTTAGCTGCGTATCGAAACCAACCCTTTTTTGAAGTATATTCTGAAATTTTTTGCAAATAAAAAAGACTTCAAGAAGTATCTATACTCTCAAAATCTTTTTATGTTCTGTGTATATCTTTTATTTTCTTACACTTATCTACTTGTAATACGTCAGCATATCATCGCGGCTTCGCATGATATGCGCATACATCTCTTTTTCTGCCGCTTCGACATTATGCTCCTGGAGTGCTTTTAGAATCCTTCCATGCTCTTTGATCGATACCTTCGCATAATCACCTTCTGAAACCATACTTCCCATAGAAAGTCCGTTCCAGAGTTCGGAGATCATTTTTTTCATCTTTCCATTACCTGCCGCACTCCAGATTTCATTGTGAAATGCACGGTTGAGATCCGTGTATTTCTGGGATTCCCCGTTTTCCAGTGCCTCACAAGATTCCTGATAGACATCTTCTATTTCCGCAATATCTGTTCCCGGTTCTGCTGCAAGCTTTGCTGCCGCACTCTCAAGGATCGCGCGGAGCTGATAATGTTCCCGGATATAGGTTTCCGTGATTCCAAGGACGACTGCCCCTTTATTCTTCCGAAGCTGGATCAGCCCGTCCCTTGCCAGAATCTGAAATGCTTCTCTTACCGGCATTGCCGACACATTTAGCTGAGATGCCACACTGTCGAGTGAAAGGATCTCTCCTTCTTTCATTTGCCTTGATAAAATTGCTTTTCTAAGCTCCGCAGCAACTTTTTCCTTCGCTGACGGCATCTTGATCGGTTTTAAACCATTCATCTATTCTTCCTTCTTTCTTCCTTCACCTGCTCTGCCAGAAGCAATACCCATCTGTCAATCTCACTATTGACCGCTTTTGCAAATGTTTTTGTATATTTTTCCGCACCATTTAATGCACCTGCTATCTTTTCGCAGATTGCCTTTTCTGTCTCTTTTTTTCCATCCGTCTCTTTACATTTTGTGGCAAACCGGATATAACACTCCGAAGCATTTTTCAGCAGATTCGTCAGATATCCATTCTCCATCTGTGCAAGAAGCAACTGGTCCGGTCTTGTTTCCGTCGAAAATACTTCCTTTTCCTCGGTTTGACTTTTCGTATTCAGGACATGCTGAACCGCTTTTTTGAGGATTTCCCCGATCATCTCAAAAATCAGTTCTATCTGCTCTTCATCCAGCTCAACCGTATAAATTCTTTTTGTTGCCAGCCTCACGATCAGCCCCTGACTCTCCAGAACCTGAAATGCTTCACGGATCGGGATTCTGGATGCTCCAAATACCTCAGCAAGCTCTTCCTGCTTTAACTGGCTTCCTCCTTCTATCCTGCCCGCCAGAATTTCATCCGCAATCTGTTCTGCCATATAATCGCTCAACCGCTTTTCTGATAATCCTTTCATCTTCCCCTCCACCATACCGCAGTTAATTAGTAGGATATACTAATAATGTATCCAAAATCAGTCTAAATGTAAAGAATTATTTTTCTTATTCCACGAATATTCTCAGTAAATGATTTTAGAAATATGTTTTCAGAATTTCCTGTTAAATAAAACAAAAAAGGAAACCGCAAAAATGATTCCTCATCTTGCGGTTTCCTCGTTTTACCTCTTCTTATACCATACACTCGTGGATTTCTTCTTCTTCAAGACCGATTCCCTGCATGACATTTTTCAGTTCTTCCCTGCATTCCAGTGGTGCGCACCAGGAAAGCCCGCATCCTGCTGAAATACTTCTCGGCACCGGAATCATACGTCCCTGTGCACCAACTTTTTTACATTCTTTTTCCATCGCCATCGCATCCGCTGTTGTATGGAATGTGATAACCAGCTTTAACTCTTTTTTTCTCATTATTCAATCACAATTTCAAATTCAGAGCCCTTCTCGGCAGAAGTTGCCTTCTTTCCTTTGTCCTTCGCAAACTTCTCGATATTAGTCTTCTGGTGAGGTTCGCTCACAAGAACCTTGATCGGTCCGTTTGCATTCTTCAGTGCCTCTGCAGTAAGCATCAGCGGTTCCGGACACGAAAGTCCTCTTGCATCTACTTCTTTCATATTTTTTACCTGCCTTCCTAGCATATCATATTTCTTATGGATTATCCATCTATATCTTGCAGTTTCTGACTATTTTGCCTGCTCTCTTTTGTTTGTAAATGCAATGATAAAGCATGCGATAATACAGATAATACAAGCAACTTTTCCATTCGGCGTTACGGCTCCTGCAACGAGTTCGCCTGTCTCTGCATTCATAGCTGTTCCGCTTGATGCAAGTCCGAAGTTATGGCAAAGTGCTGCTGCAAAGAACATGCCAAGTACAGTAACTGCTGAATCAGAGGAACCCTGTCCTGCAAGGATCAGCTGGCGAAGCGGGCATCCGCCGGCAAGAACTGCCGCGAATCCTACTGCATACATGCCAAGGATATTCCACAGATGGTTGGAATGTGCAATGATTCCAGGAGTGTTAAATCCAAGTACAAATCTTCCTGTTGCCAGATTGAAGATCAGCATTACTACAAAAAGACCTGCAATAATTGTAAGAAGATCAAAGTTCTTCATTAAGATCGCATCACGGATTCCGCCGGCGAAGCACATTCTTGATTTCTGAGCAAGTGCTCCGAAAATAAGTCCGCCGATCAGTGACATGATAATTGGTGCATGAAAGCTTCCAGGACCTGCTTCACTTGCTTTGAGAAGTGTTGAGCAGGTTGCAAGAATCAGAATACCAAGCATCAGTACCGGAAGCACTGCTCCACTTTCTTTGTTTGTCTCATGCGCACGTCCAAGGCTGAAACCATTTTTGAGTGCAAATGCTCCGGTTCCAACTCCAAGTACAAAACCGATCAGTGCTACCCATGCATTCAGGTCACCTGCTGACATACGGAGCACCATACGGAGCGGGCAGCCAAGGAAAATCAGGGAACCGATCATAATTACCATACCAAGGATAAAGCGGATCATCGGTGAAGATCCTGCTGTTGAACGGTATTCTTTTGTTGCCACTGAAATAATAAATGCTCCGATCACAAGACCGATGATCTCCGGTCTTGCATACTGCACAACTTCGGCCTGGTGAAATCCCAGAGCTCCTGCCGTATCACGGATAAAGCAGGCAATACAGAATGCCATGTTTGCCGGATTACCAAAGTAAGCCAGACATGCAGCTACAAGCCCACACAGAACCCCCGCAAGTGCAAGCTTCTTCTTTGAATCTGATAAATTCATTTTTCTTCCTCCTTCGTCTTTCTCTCATTCGTCATTTTGACTATTAAAGACTTTTTTGTTACCCTATAATTATATCTTTTGCACAACTTCTTGTCCAATTCATAATTAAAATAGACCGATATATATATTGATACTATCAATATTATATCGGTCTTCTATCAATCTCTGATCTTATAAAATTTTACTCTTCTTCTGCAAGCTCGCAGATTGCCCGGATTGCCGTATCCACTTCTTCCTCTGTGTTATAGTGGGAAAAACTGAATCTGACAGCCCCCTGCTCTACGGTTCCAAGTGCCTCATGCATCAGTGGTGCACAGTGTCCTCCTGAACGGGTAGAAATCCCATAATCTGTCAGAAGTGCATCGCTGACTTCTCCCGAGTCATAATCTCTGATATTCAGGCTCACTACCGCACAGCGGTCCATGCTACTGAAATCCCCATAGATTTTGACTCCCGGGATTTCTTTTATCCCTTCATAAAACCGCTTCATCAATGCCTGTTCCTTTGCGCGGATCGTATCAATTCCTGTTTCTTCCAGATATCCGATTGCAGCATCCAGTCCGGCAATCCCGTGTCCGTTAAGTGTTCCTGCTTCCAGTGCTGTCGGCATCTCTTCCGGCTGTGTCTTACTATAGGTCTGCACACCGGTACCGCCTGAAAGAAGTGGCCGGACATGAACGCCTTTTCTCACATACATTCCACCAGTCCCCTGCGGTCCTAAAAGTCCCTTATGTCCGGTAAAACACAGAATATCAATATGCATCTTCTGCACATCGATCGGAAATACACCGGCAGTCTGTGATGCATCTACCACAAACAACAGATCGTGTTTTTTTGCAATTTCCCCGATCCGCTCCACATCCACTTTGTTTCCCGTCAGATTGGACCCATGGGTACAGACAATTGCTTTTGTATTCTCTTTGATCGCTTTATCAAAATCTGCGTAATCCAGAGTTCCTTTTTCATCACATCCAAGGAATGTCACTTCAACTCCCTTTTTCTCCATCTCATAAAGTGGTCGGAGAACAGAGTTATGTTCCAAAACCGTAGAGATCACATGGTCTCCCGGATTTAAGATTCCCTTGATCGCAATATTCAGACTCTCCGTTGAATTCATGGTAAATACGATCTGTCTTGCATCTTCCGCCCCGAAAAAACCTGCAAGCTTCTCTCTTGTGTCATATACGGTTCTTGCTGCTCCGAGAGATGCCTCGTTGACGCCTCTTCCTGCATTCCCCATTGAGCACATTACTGCGGTGATCGCATCAATTACTTCCTGTGGTTTGCGCATTGTGGTTGCTGCATTATCTAAATATATCATATTGATCCTCTTTTCATTTCCCCATATGTGCATCCGGATAGAAATCCTTTACAATCCGGATCAGATGCTCTGCTGCTGCAGGCAGCTGATAGTTTTTATTGTATACAAGGTTCAGATAACGACTGCTTTCATCCTTCTGTAACGGGAATTCCAGAACCTGTCCGGTCCGGATCTCCTCTTCTGCTGCAAGTCTTGATATGATCGTGATTCCAAGCCCACTCTTTACTGACCTTTTTATCGCTTCCGGATTCTCAATGCATGCTACTATATTGAGAGTATCAGGCATAATTCCTGCTTTTCTCAATATTTTTTCTGTTTCCTTGCGGGTTCCCGATCCTTCTTCCCGCATAATGACCGGTTCATTCTTTATCCATGTTGCTGTCTTATAGCGCTTCTGTATTTCCTGATAAAACTCGGTATTCGGCATGATAACAACCAGTTCATCCTGATAAAAAGGCATATATCTGCAATGCTTTTTTTCAAGTACCGTACCTGTGAATCCAATATCTACCATATGCCCTGCTACCTGTTCAACAACACCGCAGCTGTCATTTTCTGAAATCCGGAACTGCTCATCCGGATAAGTCTCTCTGAATTTCGCCAGAATCGCTGGAAGAACATACTGCGCCGGAATCGTAGAGGTCGCAATTGTAATACATTTTTCCTCACGATGCGCATCCTTGGAAAATACCTGCTCGATTTCTTTTTCGAGTTCCACCATCTGGCGCGCATACTGGTATAATTGCTTTCCTTCTTCCGACAATTTTACTTCCTTTGTATTTCTGACAAAAAGCCGTGAGTCCAGTTCTTTCTCCAGAGAAGAGATATGTGCACTGACCGTTGGCTGCGTCAGGAACAAAAGCTTTGCCGCTTTTGAAAAACTTCCCGACTCAGTTACCTTAACAAATGCCTCCAGCTGCTTTAAATTCATAAGTATGCCACCCTCTCACTTTCTCCGCCTGTCTTCTTTGTCACCTTAATGCTGTCCATATATTCTAAAATCGGTTTCGCACTCTTTCTGCTTGTTGAGAACATATCTCTCACCTGTGCGATCGTGATCAGATTTTCTTCCTTCAGATGATTCTGAATTTTTTCCTTCGCTTCATCCATCAGGTGTTTCATCGTAAACATCTCTTCATTGATACGGAGTACTTTTCCTTCGTCAATCATCATGAGAACCACATCTTCCGCTGTCTGGCGCGGAATTTTTCCAAAATCAATCTCTGAAAATCTCACAAAATCATATCCTGCTTTTTCAAATGTATCTTCGATCAGCTTCTCTGTCTGAAGATACATCGCGTCCTTCGGAACTTCATATCCCGGAAGCGAAAGATATTCTTCCCTTCTTCCATAGACGTTTTCTCCCGTCATTCTTTCGATATACGCATCAAATATGTTTGGTTTGATCTTTTTCAGGAATGTGTTGTGAATTTCGGCTTTCTTCATTCCATATCGGTATGGATGCTCACTGTGATATTTCTGCAATGTCTCCTCTATCTTCTGACGTACTGCAAATTCGCTGTCTCTGTGCCACAAATATGTGTCCTTCTTCATTGGGAATACAAAGATTGTGCCCGATTCTTCCAGTTCTTCAAGATACTCCTTCAGTTCATCTACGGAATGTGCCATCACCTTTGCAAGCTCAGCAAGTGTGATCATCGTGTCGCCGTGTTCTTTGATCTGAAGCTCCATAACATCGCCAAGAGAACCGGATTCTTTTTTCTTCAGTTCTTCGATTGCCTGCGCATCAAAACGTTTCTTACGCACCGGATTCGGTTCCAGAACGATCCCGCCTCCGATAGTCTCCATCGGCGAATAGAAACGTACTACAAAACGGTCACCTCGTTTGACCGCAATCTCTTCTTCCAGTCTGAGCTGTACCAGTCCCTCTTCTCCCGGTCCGATCTGCTCCTTATCCAGCAGAACAGCACGGCAGAGGATCTCACTCGTACCCGTGTATAAATGCAATCTCTCATGATTTGTAAGGATACGCATGGAGTCTTCCAGAACTTTCAGCTTCACATCCAGAAGATCTGTATTTTTCATACTGTTCTTCGGCGCAAGCACACACCCTCTGCGAATCTCCTTTTTCTTCACATTTGACAGATTGATCGCCACTCTCTGTCCGGCATAGCATTTGTCCTGATTCTGCCCATGTACCTGAATATTACGAATTTTGCACTCTTTTCCGATCGGATACATTTCCAGAACGTCTTCCCTGGTGATCGTACCGGATATAAGTGTCCCTGTGATAATTGTCCCAAAGCCTGACAGGGTAAATGCCCGGTCAATCGGAAGTCTTGGAATAGTCTGTGTATCCTTTGCAACCACCTCATCCGACATCAGTTGCTGAATCGTATCCGTCAGTTCATCAAGCCCCTGCCCGGTTGCAGCCGATACTTTAACAACCGGTGCACCTTCCAAAAAAGTACCTTCCAGTTCTTCCTGGATTTCTTCCTCAACGAGTTCCAGCCATTCTTCATCGACCAGATCACACTTGTTGATCACCAGAATGCTCTTCTTGATCCCAAGGAGTCCCAGAATGTCCATGTGTTCTCTTGTCTGCGGCATGATACCTTCATCCGCTGCCACAACCAAAAGTACCAGATCCATTCCGACAACTCCCGCAACCATGTTGTTGATAAATTTTTCATGTCCCGGAACATCAATGATCCCTACACGGTCTCCATTTTTCAAATCAAAATAAGTAAACCCGAGGTCAATGGTGATCCCTCTTCTCTGTTCTTCTTCCCACCGGTCCGTGTTACGTCCGGTAAGTGCTTTTATCAGTGTCGTTTTCCCATGGTCAATGTGACCTGCGGTTCCTACGATAATGTTTTTCATAATAATTCTCCCAGCATCTCTGCTATCTTCTTAAAGTAGCAGGATTCAATTGTCCGCACATCCAGATAAATCGTGTCGTTGGCTGTACGCGGAATGATTGGCATAGAAAGATGCCGCATCTCTTCTTCCAGCTTCGGTACACTGATATTCTCCGGCTTAATCGTAACTGCCATACTCGGAATGCGTTCAAGTGGAAGAGAGCCTCCACCGATCTGTGATTCACACGGTTCCATCCCGATCGTTGCAGCAAGATGTGCATTCTGCAGAATCCGCTTCAGAGATCTTGCACGCTTTTCCACATCCGCTTTGGACTCTGTGATCATACGCAGTACCGGAAGATTCTGGATTGCCTTTTCTTCTGATAAATATTCCTGTAATACCAGTTCCAGTGCCGCTGCTGTAAATTTATCAATTCGCAGTGCACGTGTCAGCTGATTCTTCTTCATCTGGTCAATATATTTCTTCTTACCGATGATGATTCCAGCCTGCGGACCACCGAGCAGCTTGTCTCCGCTGAAGCATACAACGTCCGCTCCCTTGCGGATGGAATCCTGAACCGTCGGTTCATAGGTCAGTCCGTATTTACTCAGGTCGATCAGCACGCCACTTCCAAGATCTTCGATAATCGGGATATCGTGTTCCTGCGCAATCGGAATCAATTCATCGATCGTAACCGTCTCTGTAAATCCAACAATACGGTAATTGCTTGTATGAACTTTAAGGAGTGCTTTTGTCTCCTCTGTGATCGCTTCTTCATAATCAGAATAATGTGTCTTATTCGTCGTTCCGACTTCCACAAGTGAAGCTCCGCTCTGCTCCATTACATCCGGAATCCGGAATTTGCCACCGATCTCAACCAGCTCTCCGCGGGATACTACAACTTCCCCGCCTTTTGCCATTGAACTTAAGATCAGCATAACAGCCGCAGCATTGTTGTTAACCGCCATCGCAGCCTCTGCCCCGGTCAGTTTGCAAAGCAGTTTTTCAAAATGAGAGTATCTCTCTCCACGTGCTCCTGCTTCCAGATTGTATTCCAGATTGGAGTAACCACTCACAATTCCTGCCAGTCTCTCAACATGCTCCTTACTGATCGGTGCACGGCCGAGATTGGTGTGGAGAACTGTTCCTGTTCCGTTGATCACCATTTTCATATTCGGCTCATGCAGCTTTCCGGCATGCCGTTTTATATTCTGCGTAAGCATCCCGATCTGCGCTTTCGCTTTCTCTTCTTCCTCGCACTTTCCGATAAATGTTCTGAGCGCATCCATCTCTTCACGGATCACATCCATCACAAGTTCACGTCCATATGCATCAATCAAATCCTGTATCTCCTGTTCTTCAAGCAGAATATCTACTTTCGGAATACTGCGAAATAATAAATTTTTATTCATTTTCTCCTCTACCTCTTTGAATTCCTAGTGCAGACGAATCAGTTTATCGCTCTTTTCTGTTACGGTTCCGATCAGGGATACCTTGGTATCCAGTCTCTTCTTCTCGAATGCTTCCATCACAGCTTCCGCATACTGCGCTTCCACGCTGATGAGCAGTCCACCTGATGTCTGCGGATCATATAACAGATCGATAAAATGATCTTCTACATTTCTGAAATCTACTTTCTGATAAGAATATCCCTTGTTCTTGTAAGCCCCCGCCGGAACAAGGCCCATTTTTGCATAGCTGATTGCTTCATCAAGATATGCAATATCGTGAACATTCAGTTCAAATGTCACATTACTTGCCTCTGCCATTTCAACGCAGTGACCTAAAAGACCAAATCCTGTAATATCTGTACATGCATTTACAGGGAAATGCTCCACAACTTCTTTTGCTTTTTTATTTAAAGAAGACATGACAATCTCAGCTTCCCTGATTGCGGCTGCAGATGCCATTTCTCCTTTGATTGCTGTATTAACAATTCCTGTTCCGACCTGTTTGGTAAGGATCAGCACATCCCCCGGTTTACATCCGTAATTCTTAAAAATCTTCTTTGGATGTACAAATCCGGACACACAAAGTCCGTACTTCGGCTCATCATCCTGTACTGTATGTCCACCAACCAGAACAGCTCCTGCCTCTTTTACCTTATCGGCTCCACCGGCAAGAATATCTCCTAAGATCTGTGGATCAAGACAATTCGGAAATCCTACGATATTAAGTGCTACCTTCGGCTCTCCTCCCATTGCGTAAACATCACTGAGCGAGTTTGCTGCTGCAATCTGGCCAAACATATACGGATCATCCACAATCGGCGTAAAAAAATCCACGGTCTGGATCATCGCAATATCATCTGTAACCTTATAAATCGCAGCATCATCTGATGTCTCGATTCCGACGATCAAATTTTCATCTTCAAATTTCGGTAACTTACCCAGAACCTGGGCAAGGGTCTCCGGACCTACTTTAGCGGCTCACCCGGAAGTTTTTGCATACTGTGTCAGTCTTACTTTTTCTTTATTCATTGTTTATCCCCAACTTATACTTTGCATTTAACATGTTACCTGCCGCAAAAAATGCGCACATAGATAAATTCTATCATTCATACTTTCTATTGTAAAGACTGCTTTTGCAATTCATACTTTTCTATAATCAATTCTCTCACATGTTCAGCCGCTGCCGGAAGTTTGTAGTTTTTATTATATACAAGATTCAGGTTTCGACCGCTGCCATCCTGTGAAAACGGGAATTCCAGAACTTCTCCTGCCTGGATCTCATCTGCGGCCGCAAGTCTTGAAATAATTGTAATGCCAAGACCACTTTTAACAGATCTCTTGATCGCTTCCGGATTCTCAATTGTCGCAACAATATTTAGATCATCCAAAGAGATTCCCATCTTTTTTAATTGCTTCTCTGCTTCTTTTCTGGTACCGGATCCCTCCTCACGCATAATCAGAGGTTCTCCTTCCAGCCATTTTAAATTCTTCTGCTCTTTTACGATTTTCTGATATTCTTTCGTATTCGGCATAATAACAACCAGATCATCCTGGTAAAACGGTATGTATTTACAATTTGCTTTTTCGATTACTGTACCGGAAAATCCAATATCAACCAGATGCGATGCTACCTGTTCAATGACAGTACTGCTGTCACTTTCCACGATTCTGAACTGTTCTTCCGGAAATCTCTCTCGGAATTTCACCAGAATATCCGGCAGAATATACTGCGCCGGTATCGTAGAGGTTGCGATCGTAATACATCTTTCTTTCTGCTCTGCTGCTTTTGAAAACATTGACTGGATTTCCTGTTCCAGTTCGATCATCTGACGTGCATACTGATAAAGTGTCTTTCCGTCTTCAGATAATTTGACAGTCTTGGTATTACGCACAAACAATCTCACTTTCAGTTCTTTTTCAAGTGTCTGTATATGCGCACTTACTGTTGGCTGTGTCAGATACAGTTCCTGTGCTGCTTTTGAAAAGCTCTTTGAATCGGATACTTTAATAAATGCTTCCAGCTGCTTTAAGTTCATAATTATTCCCTCTTTCTATTCGATCAAATTCGTATAAATACACCCTCACCGGATTCCGTTATTTCCTTTGATCAAATTGCGCAGCCACATCTATCTTCTACCATCCGATATCAAATACCAGAGAGCAAAGTGCATCTGCCCGAACAAACAAATTCTTTTTATCCAGGAGGTTACCATCTTCAGTTTTTAACAACTTGTCCAGAGCCTGAACAAGGGTCCTTCGACCTGCTTTGACGCCTCAACATGATGTCCTTATACACTGTGTCTCTCTGATATCTTTATTCATACTTAATTTCTCAACTTTTCTTAAATATTCTCTGTCCGTTATACGAACTTCTTTGTTATATAGTTCTCAAACTATGGTCTGATGATCTTTCCTGCTTCAGCCATAGATTCAACAATACTGTACATATTGGTTACACCACCAACAACAAGTTTGTCTTTTAAATGATAGTAGTCAAGACATGTACCACATGTAAGAATCTCTACTCCCTGTGCCTCCAGAGACTTCAGATCTTCAATGGAATCTGATCCTTCTGTTGTAAGAGTAGCTCCTCCATTGTAGAAAAGCATCTTCTTCGGAAGTGTATCAAGCTGTGTAACTGCATAAATAAATCCCTTAATCAGGACTTTACCAAGTTCATCATTACCTGTTCCCATGCGGTCAGAAGATACCACTACGATAAGGTCTCCCTTCTGATCCGGTGTACATACAACTTCTGCATCTGCTGCCGGTACTCCCTGCATTTTGATCGTTACTTTGTATTCTTTTTCTCCAAGCTTTTCAGAGCTTACTTCTCCGCCCTGTTCTTTTGCCAGCTTTGTAACATTCTGTACCGCAATCTCATTATCTACTAATACTTCAATTGTCTCCGGTCCTGTAAGAGCCTGCATTGCTTTTTTTGTTTTGATTACCGGAATCGGGCAGTTGTCTCCCATTGCATTAACTGTTACCATAATATTCATTTCCACCTTTCTTTTACGTGAATCATTTCACTTATAGATACATTCTATCACCCTTCGTCCCTTATGTAAACAGATAGTCCCGTTATTTTTACCAAAAACCAATTGTTATCGCGATAGCTTTTTGTGAATTATGATGTGAATACAAAAAAATAGATTTTCCCGTTCACTAATGTATCCGAATTGCTCCATTGCTATGCGATTTTTGCATTTCTATATATTATTGCGATATTTTCCATTCACTTCTTGCAGTATCTTTCCTTCTATAATAAAATAGAACAGAAAGAACGTATATCTATAAATATGTATTAAACAAAACTATAGAAAGCCGTAAATTTATCAAAAAAATTGTGTCAAGGCACGTATACCTTCTATTTAGCGTGGATTTTATTGAAATTTCCTGTTAAATAAAAAAATCAGAAAGGATTTAGTAATATATGTGGTTAGCAGATGGTTGGAAAGATTATGAAGTCATAGACTCCTCAGACGGAGAAAAGCTGGAACGCTGGGGGCAGTACATTCTGGTTCGTCCGGATCCGCAGGTAATCTGGGATACTCCGCGCACAGACAGACGCTGGAAACACCCGAACGCACACTATCACCGCAGCAAAAAGGGCGGCGGTGAATGGGAATTCTTCGATCTCCCGGAACAGTGGCAAATCAGTTATAAGAATCTTACTTTTAACTTAAAGCCGTTTAATTTTAAACATACCGGACTTTTCCCGGAACAGGCAACCAACTGGGACTGGTTCTCTGAAAAGATCCGCAATGCCGGACGCCCGGTAAAAGTCCTGAATTTATTCGCCTATACCGGTGGTGCGACACTTGCAGCAGCTGCTGCCGGCGCACACGTAACCCACGTTGATGCTTCCAAGGGAATGGTCACATGGGCAAAAGAAAATGCTGTTTCATCCGGACTCGGCGATGCACCGATCCGCTGGCTGGTTGACGACTGTGTCAAGTTCGTAGAACGCGAAATCCGCCGCGGTAATCATTACGATGCGATCATCATGGATCCACCTTCCTACGGTCGTGGACCAAAGGGCGAGATCTGGAAGATTGAAGACGCAATTCATCCACTGGTAAAACTCTGTACGAAGATTTTATCCGATGATCCACTGTTCTTCCTGATCAATTCTTATACGACAGGACTTGCCCCGGCAGTACTGACTTATATGATCGCGACTGAGCTTAAGAAATACGGTGGACATGTGGATTCACAGGAGATTGGACTTCCGGTATCTTCCAATGGACTGGTGCTTCCTTGTGGGGCAAGTGGAAGATGGGAGAAATAAGACTGGGAACCGAGTTGTTCATTCTTTCTTAGAATCGATTATTTTATGAATAGTATAAATTTGATTTATGCAATCATAAGAGTTCTAAAATAAAAGAGAAGTCATCTGATATGAAATGGATTTTCCTTGCCATAAAGCT
Organism: Bariatricus sp. TF06-38A; assembly: GCF_027690675.1. Taxonomy (NCBI): domain Bacteria; kingdom Bacillati; phylum Bacillota; class Clostridia; order Lachnospirales; family Lachnospiraceae; genus Bariatricus; species Bariatricus sp. TF06-38A. The sequence continues at coordinate 11,579 of NZ_JAQFCE010000011.1, read as the reverse complement.
TGTGCTTTAAAGTGAAATCCTTTTCTAAACTCAGATGACTTCTCTTTTTATTTTTCGTTTTCCTTTGGTTACATCTTTTCTTTGGATTACCCATCTGATGATTTATTGAGGATGCTCCATCAGATAGCCTAGAAATGCCTGGCATCCTTCCATCACATCATCGAATGTCTCATCAAAATTCCCCGTATACCATGGATCTGCAATGTCTCCCGGGCGATCCGTGTAGTCCAGAAGTCTCTGTACCTTGTGTTCCGGATCACTTCCGATAATTCTCATAATATTCTGTATATTGTATCGCTCCATACAGATAATGTAATCGAATGCGGCATATTCTTCTTTACGCATCTTGCGTGCACGGTGATTGCCACACGGGATGCCTTCCTCGCGGAGTTTCTTCTGCGTGCCGCGGTGGACCGGGTTTCCATGTTCTTCGTTGCTTGTACCGGCGGAATCGATGAAAAAATCGGATTCTATGCCGGATTGTTTAACTAAATGTTTCATAACGTATTCTGCCATGGTGGAGCGGCAGATATTGCCGTGGCATACGAAAAGTACTTTAATCATTGTTTTATTTCTCCTTGTTTTGCCCCGGAATGCCCTGTTTTGCAAGAGTTTTCGGGATTCATGTAGTTTGCTCTGAAATTACAGATTATGGCAAATCAGAGCAAGATTGAGCAAGTTGTTACTACCTGTTAGTAGTAAAATTGGTAGTAAAATGGAAAGGGGTACTACTAAGGATTTCTTCTATGAATTATTAGCTCATCTTCATTTATCTTAGTATAATAATCATGTTCTTCAGCAAATTTTACACCTTTTCATAATATTCTATCTTCATATCTGAGTAACGCTCATATATTACTATTCTTCAGTATTGTCCACACTCATCACATTTTCTTTCACAACAATCATTTCGTCCCTATATCTTCTTCCCTTTATGGTTAATCCCCAATATAGCTTTCCTGCATTTTCACTCCAAGAAGAATATATCAAGCCTAAAGCTCGCAACTGATTTAATATTACTTTTATCTGTTGTGAATCATTAAAATACACCATGCAGCCTGTTATTGAAGCATATTTTGATTTTATGGCATCACTAATCGCCGATTCAGTTAAAGAAACATCCATCATTTGTGTCGCAATCACCTTGAATATTTCTGGAAGCTTTTTTTCTATGCTACCACTCCTTCTATAACTACCCGTAGGTGTATAATGATAATCTATTTTCACATCATAATTTTCAAAAGCTACATTTTTAATTTCTGTAAACGAATGCACTGTTTCAATTGCATCATTCAATTTAACTTTCAAATTTTCATTTTCTTCTTGCAATTTCATTATTGTCCTACGTAACGATGCTTCATCAAAATCTGTTCCTCTTTGCCATCCCGGTCTTTCTATTGTTTCTTTTGCAGTCATAATCGAAACTGCCACTTTTCCTACCAATTCATCTGTATTTTTCCATATGCTACATAACCTATTAGTTAATGCTTTTGCTCTAAATGCTTTTAACCGCTCTACTTTATCCGGTTCATTCTCTTTCTTATCATCTGGTAACACAGTCTGCTCATCAAGCACAAAAGCCAACACTGGAATCTTATTTTTTATGGCATAATCATATTCCATCTCTGTATAGCTAATACCCGTATCGGGATTAATCGAACCATAACGTTGTCCAATTATTAATATATAGTAATCACATAAATCAATAACTTTTTTTATTACTTCAAACTGTTCAACATCAGTCGCAACAAAGGCTTCCATTCCTGCTGGAATACACTCCGCCATTAATAAAATATCCAAAACCTTTTTTCTTTCTTCTACTAAATCTGAATAAGTTGAACTAATAAATACTTGATATTTTCTATTTTGCATTTTTACACATCCTTTTCTTTATAATCTAGCAATATTATACCAATTCATCTTTCTTTTTTCCACAAAAATAACGCCCCAGCCTAAGCCAGAGCGTCATCCCTTTTCCATATTAAATTACCTTGAACATTTTCTGTGACATCGGTTTCTCCTTCTTCTGCTCAACCTCCGCCTGTGCCTTCCTAAACTCTTCCATCCGTTTCAATTCTTCCTCTGCATTATCGAATCCTATATGCGTGTACACATTCATTGTGACTGATATATCCGAATGCCCCATGAGGTACTGCAATGTCTTGGGATTCATTCCCGATTTTGCCATATTACTACAATAGGTGTGTCGGCACACATGAGGCGTGATGTTTGGCATCTGCACCCGATAGATATCATTGTATCTGCCGACCATGTGGTTGAATCGGTGCTGCCAGTGCATTGCTACAAGTGGCATTCCATTATCATCGTAGAAAAGGAATCCACTATAGCCATCAATGGATTTTTCCACTTTAGGAGCATTCCTGTCCTCGATGATTGCCTGAAACATCTGTGCCACATCCTCTGTAATCGGCAGTACCCTTGTTCCGGCATCTGTCTTTGTGGTTTCTATGATATATCGCATATCCGATGTTCTCTGCAACTGATGGTCGATATTCACGGTTCTATTCTCAAAATCAATGTCTTTCAGCGTCAGTCCACAAAATTCCGATATTCGGATTCCCGTATGAAAGAGTATGTACACAACTTCATAGTATTTACAGTACACCACATCGTCATGCACAAACTTTAAGAACTTTCTCATCTGATCTTTTGTGATTGCCTCTCTTGTAACTGCATCATTTACCAATACTCCGGCAAGTTGAAATCCGAATGGATTCTTTACCAGAATGTCATCATCCACCGCCATCTGAAAGGCTGGTCGCAACACTCCACGGATGGTATGAATGGAACTGTAGCTTTTGCCATCTTCCTGCTGCAATTTGATAAGAAACAGCTTTGCATCGGAAGTTTTCACACTTCGTATCGTCTTTTTACCGAATGCTTCCTTTGCAAGTAATCTCTGTACTGTAACATATCCCTGTTTCGTGCTTTGCCTTACTCCAGTCTTTGTTTTCAAATATCGGTCTACCAGTTCACAGACTGTCATCTGTCCGTCTACGATATTCACAAGCAAATCTAAATCTGTGTTTACTTGTTTTTCCAACTCTCGAAGGGAAAGGCATGGTTTCTTGCCCTTTGGAAGTTTGTCCGTAGGCTCCAATTTCCAACTGTATACAAAATGTGGTTTTCCATCAATATGATATTTATATTGATATTTTCCGTCTGCTCTTACGCTCTCCCCCGGTCTGAGGACTCTTCTTTTGGAATCCCGCCTTGTCTGTCCTCTTCCTACCTTTGCCATTATCCCCGCCTCCTCAACTCTGGATGGTTACGCAGATACCTTTCAAAGGCTACACGAAGAATCAGCTTGCGTTCTCCGTAGTATGCCAGAAAATCTTCTCCATCCGTATTACTCAATAAATCATAAAATTTTCTCCGGCTCAAAACAAAATATTCAATTGCCTCAGAAGGATTTAAAATATCCTTTTCTGCTAAATTTGGTCTTGCCATAAAAGTACTTCCTTTCTGCCAAAAGTGGCTGTTTTCACAGGTTTTCGAGGTCATACTATATATCACTCTGAACGCTGATAATATCAACTACTTTCGGCAGACAAACGGAATTATATCTCCGAAGAAGCACTAATAAATTTTTCAAACTGCGGGCGGATAATCAGATACCTGTTTCCGCTGAATACCGCAAATCTTCCTCTGTTATCTTCTGCCAGTCTACGCATTTTCTTTGTCCCGATATTAAAATACGATGCTGCTTCTTTGATTGTCAGTGTGTACTTTTCACTCACAGGGACAAGTGTATTTTCCGTAGTATCATGTTTTTCTATTACCATGTGCAATCCTCCTTCCATACGAGGCTGCAGTATTTCCACAGCCCCAACTGCTTAGTCTGCTGCCATCTGAAGTACCTTGACTGCATCCTTACGGATCAACTTTCCATCCAGATATTCGCATCCCAGATATCCTACCTGTCCACGCATGGCAAACTTTTCTTTCAATGTGCGGATAGTCAGCGGAAAACGCTGAACGAGCCAGTAATTGCTGAAATCTCCAAATGCGATTACTTTCTGCCCCTTTCCGATAGACGGCATGGAATCAACAATCTGCACAGGTTTTGAGAAAATCATTTCATCACTTTCCTTCCACAGATAGTTTCCGGCTGAATCTTTGAGGGTACGGAGTGCCAGAGCCGTTTCGTCATTCATAAGCCATGTACCATGTTTACGGTATTTCTTATCCACGGATAGATACAGTTTGATGATTTCATCATAGCTGATAGCAGAATCACTCTCTGCCGTCACGCCCGTTTCTGCTCCGTCAGTGGCGTGCAGAATACCAGTCGGCTGATTTTCCCCTGTTCCGTTGATAAACGCCTGTTCCTCGCTTGTGCCAAAACAGCGTGCCATTTTCCCGATTACATAGTCCTCTATGGCAAAGGACTGGTCAGAAGCGAACTCCAATCCAAGTCTGACAAGCTCGGACAATCTATATGCCTGTACTTCAAATCTCTGAAAATCGTCCTCGTTATCCATGCCCTCCAGATTGACCATATCGCCCCATTCAGCCTGACCTTCACAGTCAAATGTCCAAAGACGGCTGTCACTTCTGGTCGCATTCACAACGGTTGCCAGCTGACGGACTGCACTTTCTTTCTGTAGTACTGCCGTATATTTTTTATTTGATTCTCCGGGCAGATGGTACGCATTTGTCTTGCTTTCACGGTTGTTATAAAGGTTGTCCGTAACTGCCTGTTTTCCTCTCATTTCGTTCCAAAAATCGTTATAATAAGCTGTACTGTTAATCATAATAAACCTCCTGAAAAATTATTTTTGTGTCATATAACCACTCTGTCTGCAATAATCCACTGCTTCAGAATAGGACAGATAAAACATCTCCAATGAGCCGTCAACCACACGGTAATAGGGCGGGTCACAGGATTCGCTTGCCATGATAATGACCGGGCATCTGTCCCTTAAATTGATGACATTCACACATCTGTACTTGTCTGTTGAAAAATTCGATGGTTCAAACCGCATCGGTGGTGCTGCTTTCTGTTTTCCCATGTATACCTCCTTTTTTCTCAGCAGAGGAAATCTCTGCACAAGAGCCGATATCCTGTTAAAAGTGTGGTTTTTTCTCCACCATCCCTCGGACGCTTGCGGACTACCGTACCGATTGTACGAAGTGCCTGGTTAAAATTCCGGCTGTTCTCCGCAAAATATCCATTGTCATTGCACCAGTTGCGGTATGCCTGATACACTGCCGATGTCCGGCATTCCGCATCCTTCTCCTGTTCCAGAAATTCCTCCACAAAAAGTTCCATTTTATCGCTGTCATGCTGATAGGACATGGTGGCATCTTTTACTGCTTTGGGCTGAGCGAAACCTTCTTCTTTCAAGATGGTGTAGCCTTCAATCAGCCAGTTTAAGATGGCACTTGCTGCCTCCGGCCTGGAAAATTCCGCTTTCAGATTCTGTTCCTGCTCCCATTCCTCAAAATGTCTGTCAAAGGGAATGATTACGATACGTCCGCTCGAAAACAGTGTCATATCCGTAATAGCCGGAAGATAATTTGTATTTACATACAACTTGAACTGTGGTTTAAAATCAAAACTGTTTTCATGCAGGAATCTGGCATTCAATGTATCATTTCCCGTCATGCTTTTGATCTGTGCTTCATTCAGCACCAATCCCCGCCTTGGCTCTGAGATATTGGCGAACCGCACTCCGGCAAGACGTGCAATATCCTCTGTCGGGTTCTGGCTGTTGGCAGACGGTTTTGCAGCAATCGTTTCCGGTCGGACAGTCAAACCGTAATCTCCCATCACATGAAGTGTGCTTTCCATCAGAGTCCCTTTCCCATTTCTGGTGGTTGCACCGTAGTAAAAAAACATACATTCATAGCGGGTATCACCTGTCAGACCATAACCAAGGCTTTTCTGCATGAACCTTGCTTTCTCCGTATCCCCACTCATCACCTCTGAAACAAATCTGGTAAAACGTGGATTCTTTGCATTCGGATCATAGGCCGCCCCTGCAATCTTGGTCAGCTTGTCCTGTGGTGTATGCGGATGGAACTCTCCCGTCTGCAGATCCAGTGTTCCGTTCTGACAGTTCAGGTAATAAACATTGCGGTCAAACTCAGACATTGCAATCGGATACACGCTCTGGGCATCACTGATATACGTGTTACGGTAATTCCGGCTCTGCCATTTCGCAGAATATTCCAGATAGTCCTTTCTTATACGTTCATCAGTAATTGTCAGGGCATATCTGACCAGACTGTCCGCAAGGGATTTTGCAAGCTCCATTGTTTTCAATCCGCCAATGTCCGGAATCCACCGGGTTCCGTCATACACATACCACTTTTTCCTTTCCGGCACATACCTTGCGATATCTTTATACACATCCGCAAACAATCTGCCTGAGCCGTTGTCATTCCACGGGTATCTGCTGTTATCCGACACATTCACTTCTATCAGCTTCTGCAGCATATCATCAAAATCACTCTCTGCTGATGTCCTTGCATAAGGTCTGTAGAAATCCAGTGCCTGTGCCACTGCCTTTTCCATCGTCAATGCGCCGTAGGTTGAGCCACTCTGCACACGGTCCCACTTGCTCCGCATCAATCCCGATTTTCGGAACAGTCTGTCCATCTGCCCTGTGTCACCGCCACACCAAAATGCAAGGATACTTGCAAGCGACATATCCGCATCGCTGTGGGATTTTCCTTCCGGAATTTCTCCATTCCACAAGGCTTTGAACTTTTCGCCCTGTCTGGAATCCGATGCCAAGCGGACCACGGAATCATCGGACAGATAACTGCCGGGAATATCCTGTACATCGTTCTTTTTCTTAGGAATCGGACGGAGCATATAAGTTTCCAGTATTTCCCCAAGTTCAACGCTTCGCTCCTCAACACCACGGTTACGGATCACATTTCCTGTCAGAGTACAAAATTTCTTCGTCACACCTGCTGCATAGATTTCCAGACCAAGTTTCTGATTATTGATGTAATATCTGCCCGTATCATAAGACAGGGAAGATGCCTTACATACAATGCGGACTCCCGTGCCGGAGGGACTGAATTCTGTATAGGAGTCCATTTTCCACACGACATCTTCTGCCATTTGTGTCAGCTTTCCACCAAACACACAGTGGTCGATATCTACCATGCAGAAATCATCAAATGCACCCATACCGATTCCGTCATAACCATCCATTGCACTGACTGCCAATCGAAAATCCGAAAAGGTATTTTTATCGGCACTGCTCGCTTTTCTGCCATTTGTCTGATACGGCACTTTGGTCATGCGTCCGTTTCTTTCTTCATATTTCCACAGACAGAACCGTCCGTCTTTTTTCAACTGTTCCGGAAGTTTCTCATACATTCTGTGCTCCTCCTTCCCCGCTTATTTTCTGACGTATCATTTCTCCGTGGCTCTTGCCGATAACCACACCTTAAATTCGGAAACAGGAACCAATACCCGCTTGCCTACACGGACGATTGGAAAATCCGCTTCTCTGGTCAGTGCATACGCTTTGCTCAGGCTGATTCCCATCTGCATTGCCATTTCCTGTACGCTCATCGTGACTTTATCCATAGCCATCCTCCTCTCTGCATTCCAAACATGAATTGCTCTTGTTTTCTATCACAGTATACTTTATAATGTTACCAAAGACTATTTTCTATTGGTAAGAACTCGTACTGAAAGCAAGTTCTATCGGTAAGAATGGAGGTAGAATATGAACGAAGATTTCAGTTTGGGGAAAATGAGTGCGGATGCACGGCTGACCGCAACTTTCAAATACTATGAAAAAACAGAACAGAATAGAGAAATCATAATCACTGCCTGTCTGGGCGAGGGCGATGTTCCAAGACTCAACCGTGGATACGGCTTGGACGGAAATGAGCTCTGGCTTTCGCTGAATAACCTGTACCAGAGTATCCGTGGAAAAAATGACAACACTGCTGCCGATGATATCATTTCTTAGTGTCAGCAGTACGCACACCCCTACTATGCCTCTGAGGACATCGAAGAATATCGTTGGGATATTGAAAAGGATACGGAATACTGGGATTTTTCCACTAACATTCTTGGTAATTTCACTTTTGATGTTCACACCATGCGGAAAGATCTCGAAAGCCTGTACCGGGATACCCTTGTCATCCTGATGTTCAAAAAATGTCTGGAACGGCTTGACGTTTCCACGGATCTTGCGCAGATCACATGGACGAATGAATTTGCAGATTTTAATTCGTTTCCTATGCAGAAACATCTCGGTAAAATATCAACTTACCTAAATAAAATGAGTGGCGTAACCATGAAGTTGGGACTGGATGAAAATGGAGAATTGAAGGTCATGCCGGACTTCCATTCTGTTTTTGATGCTGCCCGATTCGCTCTGTCGCAATATGTATCTATCCCTACAGATTACCCCATTGCTTATGCCGACCGTGTGGGCGTTGCCACCTGTGAGTGTTGCGGCCGTCTGTTCATCAAAAACGGGAACCGCCAGAAATACTGTGACAATCCAGAATGTAAAAAAGAACGAAACCGTAGAAAATCCCGCACTGCTTATCGCAGAAAGATACAGGAAGAAAATGATAACCGCTGGGCGTGACCACGGCTGTTTTCACACTGGGGCAAGATGTGGCAAGTAATATAGGTTATTTTCTATATAGGCTCTATAAGAATAACCTAAATCATCTGCCACAAGCTGCCCCAACTATTTTCCCATAGAAAAAGGGCATCGGTTCATCACCGACACCCAATGCCATTTTATCCTTACTCTCCGCAGCGGAATGCTGAATTTCCCGTAAGATTTCTAAGCAGAATCTTTCTCGCTGTCTTATACTCTTTTCCGATAAAGCCAAGTCTGAGCAGAAAACAGCGGAAAGCATATTTGTCATTGTCCGTTTCGGTCGGCTTTGATGATACCCTTTTTGCATCTCTTGCCATATCACACAGCCTTGAGATAAATTGCGTGTAGGCTGCAATCTCATCACTATCCGTTGTGTATGGAAACCATGTGAAGTTTATTTTTTCCTCTGTAATTTCAACTTCTGTGCTGTCCGTCCGAAATGCGCGTTGAAAAAGCATCTGCTTATTTGCTATGATCTTCTGCAAATTTTCCAATGCCGTATCCGTAAGGCTTTCTCTCGGAATCACTATTGTCAGTTTGTCCTGCTGCACTGGCACTTCTTCCGTTATTTCCGCATCGTCCTGAAACCCACGCTCTCGTAACTGCAGAATCAGGTCTTTCGTTGTTTCTTCTGCTCCCTCCGGGATATGCAGTACACCCTCTTTGTCCAGTCGGTATCCTGCAATATCATATGCACAGCTTGGTACCCGTTCATAATGCGGTACTGTCCCAAGTATGTTTCCAATCTCCTGTGCCAGCTTTGGTCTCTGCTTCGATTCCAATGTAAATCTGATTTCATTCATCATAATGTGTACCCGCCTTTCTTTATTCGGTAGTACATATATCACTCTGATGGCACAAAATAGCAAGACAATTCGGATTATATTTCTGCCAAAATGTACGCAGAAAAACTGTGCTTTTTATGCTGCTTTTTACATGTTTTTTCTTCGTATTTCGGTACTATCCAGCAAAACAAAATCGGCTTTAGCAGCGGTATTCTGCGGATATTTTTACATAAACCGACCTTGGTGGGTATCCCCCCTGTTTAATTCTGCGAAAATTCGCACGAAGGGGGCCATCGGTCTTCAGGAAGAAGACCCGTAGAGATTTGAATACCCCTACCATTTCAAAGTGCATTTACACTTTTAGCATTCCAAAAGACTATATTAAATACTTTCATTTTCTGATATAATAATATGAAGTTTTAAAAAAAAATTATAATTTTACCTACAAATTAATAAATACGGAGGAAAATCTATGGCAAAAAGTGGCGAAAAAAAGGGAAAAAAAGTTTCTAATCCCGCTTTCTCTAAATACAAGGAATTTATAGCTTCCCATCCTGCATATAGCGGTATGCCTGATTTACGCTATCCAGACGGCAGAATACAATGGGAAACACCATCCAACAGAAAAAGCGGAGAGTTTAAAGATTCACACGACAAAAGGCTACAATGGTGGAAAAACAAAGCTGCGGAAATTGGAATCAGCACAACTGAAGACAAATGGATAAGTAAAGTTGCAAAGAGAATACATCCTACTGGAATACGTCCTTGTCCCGTTTGTGGCAAAGAACTAGAGATAAGATATGCATATCTAAGTAAAAGATTTATAAAAAGAGTACATTTGCTTGATTTTTACAACAACGATATTGAAATGACAGAAATTACTCACATCTTAGATTTTGTCACTGAATTTATCACCGAATACAAAAATCATGCCATTCATACACTTCCAATTTTACTTAGTTGTAAAGAAGCACCTGACATTCCAAAACTGTCAACGCTTTCTGAATGGTTAGAATGGATTGACCAAAAATATATTCCACTAGAACCAAGCATGCTTGGACCTGGTTCTATGTCAAATGCTCCAGATAGACTTGATGGTTTTCATTATAATCGTTGTTGTCGCAAAAAAACTGACAAAGGTCGTTCTGATGCAAATTTAGCTTCTTATTCAAAAGATCGCCGTGCTTTTGAAAATTGGAGTGACGGAAATTGGATTACAGCCAATATGTTAATGGGATATATTAAATCAAATCCAGCTCTTAGACAAGAACCTTGCGCAAATTTCGGTGATGCCCACGAACACCCATTACCTTGCGATGCGGATCATATTGGACCTATTTCATTAGGCTTTTGTCACAGACCAGAATTTCAATTACTATGTTCTCCCTGTAACAGTGCTAAAAATAATAGACTCTACTTCTCCGATGTTCAACACTTAATTGCTGTAGAATCCACTGGTGAAACAGTCACAACATGGTATGCCACACCTGTTTGGAATCTTTGCAAAAATAAAGTTACAAATGCTGAAACAGCACTACGATTATCTAAAATTATGCGTGATAATCGCAACATTGCACTGATGCTATTAAGCAAATTTATGACCTCTGGAGAATGTTTATTTCTGCTTAGTTTACTTAATTTGCAATATGCAGATTATCAATATCAAATAATACCCGATAGCCAAGAAATTTACAATCATATTGTAACCGTTGATTTTACATATGAAACCAGTTCTCTTCGCTATGTTACTATTCAAAAGCGCCGAAAAATACGAATTGCCTTTGAATCACTGTCAGATTATGCTACAAAAGATAATCGAAATGGTTTTATATATAACAGCCCAACTATAGAACAGCTAAAATCAACTATCTTTGATATTTTAAGTTCTGTACCACAAGAATACAAAATACTTAACTCAAAACTTTGTTCCATAATTTCTAATCCAGTTATATCAGACAATGAGATTGAATCATTTCTTAATGAGGTCGATTATAATAAACTTTTGTCACTTAACGAATATGTCGCAGCGAAAGAAAAACTGTATGAAATCATGTCTCTTGTAGCTCAGGAGTTGTCCAACAACTGGGATTCTGCCCGTTATTCACGTGAAATTGAAGAATAAATCTAATTGGGCGTGTGAAAAAACGAAAGTTTTTTCATGCGTCCTTTTTCTTAT